>CAYWPS010000012.1:0-36374 GCA_964460165.1 uncultured Ruminococcus sp.
CGCGGGTAGCTCGTCTATTATACTACACTTTCCTTAACTTGTCAATACCTTTTTTCAAACTTTTTTGAGTTTTTGGAAATTATTTTGCATATTTGACAAAATAACTAAAAACAGCGGAGGATTATATGATTTCTATATTTATAAGGACAATAATCATCTACGTCATCCTAAACGTTATGCTTAAGATTATGGGAAAAAGACAGATAGGCGAGCTCGAAGTAAACGAGCTGGTCTCTACTCTTTTGATCTCGGAGATAGGAGCTCTGCCGATAAGCGATACGGATATACCGTTGCTGCCGTCCATAATTCCCATCCTTTTCATTGCCGCCTCGGAGGTCATAATTTCCATCGTGAAAAATAAATCCGCCATCGTCAAGCGAGCGGTTGAAGGCGAGCCGTCTTATATAATATATAAAGGAAGACTCAGGCAAAGCGTTCTTTCAGAAAACAGAATATCCATAAACGAGGTGCTGACAGAAATGAGAACGCAAGGGATCGGTGAGCTCAGCGACGTGAGATACGCAATACTCGAGCCCAACGGAAAGGTATCCTTTCTCAAGGAAAGCGACAGTCCGAATATATCAAAAACACTTATTATAGACACTAAACCGGATCTTGAAAATATCAAGGAAGCGGGGCTTTCAGTGGAGTGGCTAAAAGAACAGCTCCGTGAGAGAGGCTTAGAGCTGTCCGACGTATTTTTAATGACCGTGAATGAGATCGGAGATGTAAACGTGATAGAAAAGGAGAAGAAAAAGTGAAAAGCCTTATATGCGCATCCGTGATACTTTGCTTAGTAATATTTTCAACCGTATTTGTCGCAATATATACAGATATCAGGCTGGGGGAATTGATCGCTACCGTGGACCAAGCTATCCCCGACAATGATCCGAAAGCGGCGCGGCTCGGAGCCGAGAACGTCGAAGATGAGTACAAGCGCATCAAAACCTACCTTATACTTTTCATACGCGAAAACGAGGTGCGCGATATTGAAATGCATATATCCGATATAAAAAGCGCGGCAATGACTGACGATGTCTGCGGAGTAACAACGGCAAAGAACCGCCTCACGCTGCATATCGAACAGCTGAGACGGCTCTCTGTTTTTAGCATTGAAGCTATATTTTGATCTATTTAAACTCAGTCATATCACCCTTATACGCCGCAGTACGCATTATCGAGTAATATTCCTTCGTAAGATCTGGGTTTGCAAGAATACCGCACTCCGTCTTAAGAGCCTTGATAATATACTCGGGGTTAAGGAAAGCGGATGCGTCAGCGGAGAGGACCGTATCGAGATGAATGATACCGTCGCGGTGCTCTGCCCTGACATCCTTTATCAAGGGACGGATATCTACGGCGGGAGCTTCCTCCCAAGGCTTTGCCTTCTTGGTGACTGTAACCTTCTCGCCGAGGAGAACTCCTTGGCACTTTGCTGCAAGCACGTCGCTCGCGTTATCGGTCTTGATATCTATCGAGTAGGAAAGCCACTTCAGCTCCGTGAGCTTCTCGTCGGTGTAATACGCCTCGGTGACCTGCATTTCATCAGTCATATTGGCATTGAGACGAGCCATTGCATCCTCGGGAGAAATATCATCTATCAGCCTCAGATCCATAAATTCGCAAAGGCTCTCGGTTCCGATGGAAAGAGGAGCGGCGAATATCATCTTTGGTTTAGGATTGAAGCCCTCGGTATACCAGAGCGGAAGCTTTGCTCTCGTTATGATCTTGCTCATAGTTCTGACAAGATCGAGGTGGCTGATATACTGAAGACTTCCTACCTTCTTAAACTTCAATCTCAAAGTAACGTAGGGATGCTGTGGAGTTAAATGCACCATCTGTTCTTACCTCCGAGCTTATTTGCTCCGCAGCCGTTGCAATGCTCCGCGCAGGAGGGAGTCGTCTTTTCTTCGTACGCCTTCCTTCTCTCACGAAGGAGGTATTCCTTGGTTACGCCGCAATCGATCATATCCCACGGAAGCACCTCATCGAGACCGAAGCCGCGTGTGGTGTAATACGCAGGATCTATGCCCGTGCGTTCAAACGCGGACATCCACTTATCATAATCGAAATACTCATCCCATGCGTCAAACATCGCGCCCTCGTTCACAAGGAGCTCGATAGCATCGGCGAGTCTGCGGTCTCCGCGCGCCAAAACCGCCTCAACGAAGGAGACCTTGGCGTCGTGATAGGTATATCTTATCTTTTTATCGGTAATACAGCTCTTGAGGTGCTCCTGCTTCTTTATAAGCTCCTCAAAGGAATCCTGCTTCTCCCACTGGAACGGAGTAAAGGGCTTGGGAACGAAGCACGCCACGCTGATCGTAACGCTGACACCGCGAGGTCTGTCCTGCTTCGGAAGCTTGTAATACTCCTTAACGACCTTGCCTGCGAGATCCGCAATACCCTCGATATCCTCAAGGGTCTCGGTGGGCAGACCGTTCATAAAGTAAAGCTTCACGCTGCTCTTTCCTCCGCGGAACGCAATTCCGACCGCGCGCATAAGGTCTTCCTCATTGACGTTCTTATTAATAACGTCACGAAGCCTTTGCGTTCCCGCCTCGGGCGCAAAGGTAAGTCCTCCCGTTCTGACGGAGGATACCTTCTTCATAAGCTCCTCCGAGAAGCTGTCTATACGCAACGAAGGGAGTGAAAGACTGACGTGAGCGTTATCGGTCCAGGAAAGCAGACCGTCGGTAAGCTCGCGCAGCTGCGAATAGTCACTGATGGAAAGAGAGATAAGCGATATTTCATCATATCCCGTGTTCTCATAAAGGCACTTTGCGTTCTTGCAAAGAGTCTCGGGTGACTTCTCTCTGATGGGACGGTAAACCATACCCGCCTGACAGAATCGGCAGCCTCTTATACAGCCGCGATAGACCTCAAGCACTATTCTGTCATGAACGGTCTCAACGTAAGGCATTATCAGCTTATCGGGATAAGGCGCCTTGTCAAGATCCTCAACGATACGCTTTCTGATTTTCGTGGGAACGTCATCAAACTTAGGCTTATACTCCTTAATGGTGCCGTCCTCGTTATAAGCAACGTCGTAAAGCGAGGGGATATAAACGCCCTCTATGTGAGACGCGGAGCGAAGAAATGCCTCTCTGGAATACGTGCCGTTATCCTTCATCTCGTTGTAGAGATGACAGATCTCAAGAAGGACCTCCTCTCCCTCTCCTATATTCATAAGATCGAAGAAGTCCGCAACGGGCTCGGAATTAAATACGCAGGGACCGCCGCCGATTACGATCGGAACCTCCTCTCCCCTGTCCTTGGAGCGAAGCGGGAAGCCTGCAAGCTTAAGCATCTGAAGCGCCGTGGTATAGCAAAGCTCGTACTGAAGCGAGAACGCAACGAGATCAAACTCGGAAAGCGGATCTCCGCTCTCGACCGCGGAAAGAGGAATATCGTACTCCTCCATCTTCGCCTTCATATCCTCCCAAGGCGCGTAAACTCTCTCGCACCAGATATCCTTATCGCCGTTAAGCACGTCGTAAAGTATCCTGACGCCGAGATTGGACATTCCGATCTCATACGTATCCGGGAAGCAGAAGGCAAAGCGGCACTTCACCTCATCTTTATTCTTCATCACTCTGTTATACTCTCCGCCAATATACCTGCCTGGCTTATTGACAGACTTCAAAACAGAGGATATATTTTTCATTTCGGGATTTTGTGACATTTCAGTTTCCTTTTTTGATAATATTACTCGTCAGCGCCGTCTTCCCTCTCCTTACGTTGCTGGAACGTGAGCTTACTTCTGACATAGAGTACCGCACACCAAACCACCTGCCAAAGAGCGAGCAGCGTTGCGGGAAGAACGAACATATCTCCTATTGAGATCAAGACCGCGAGGACCGCGCCTACTATCATAGATATGAGCTCGGTCGCGGCAAGCGAGGTCTGGAACGCATAGTATTTTTTAGCAAGGAGCACCATATTTATGGCGTTGTTCTTATCTCCGTGGGTAACTATTCCCGAGTCGATACGCCTATAGGACCTCTCCTCTGCCGTACGGGGAACGTACTTCTTCATAACACGGATGATATCCTCGCCGAGAGTAAGCACCTTGAGAAGATCTCCCGTTATATTCGGGTCTCTCGTATAGACAAGAGGAACTATCTTTTTTTCCTTAAGATCGGGAAGAAGCATTGTAAACTCCTCTGAGAAGGAGTATCTGATAAAGAACTTTACGTATACCTCTCCATCCTCCGCTCCATACATAACCTTAGTAGAGTCGGTGGCGGCGGTAGCGGTCCTGTAATCGTCCGCAGGAATAGATATCCCGTGGCTGATCATATATTCCTCGGTGCCCGCGCATATTCTGTGACCGTCCATCATTCCCGATACACCGTTATCCTCGATGATTATGTCCTGAGCGGGAGGGCACTTTCTGTCAAGAGCGGATGAGAATAAGAAATCAAGGGGACCGCCGACGACCGAGAAGAGCGCGTACATCTGCTTCATCGCCTTTGGTGTATTGTACGCCTTACCGTAAAGGTGTACCTTACGAAGACTTACGTCCTCAATGCCGAATATCTCGGTATCCTCGTATGTAAATACGTCAACATCGGCTCCCTCATATATGGATGACTCACCGACAAACGCGCTCTCCTCAAGCGCCGCGGCACGGCAAGCGTGCTTGTACGGAAGCTTGTGGGAGAGAATCGAGAAAACGGGAAGCGAAAGCATAAATACCATAGTCATCGACTGGACGCCCGATACGGGAGAATATCCGTCAAGGAAGAAGGATACCGCGCCCGTAACTAAAGATATGCCCGCGCTGATGCCGAGCATCATAGCTATATTCACGGAATTCTCACAGGAACCCGCGGAGCGCTTGAAGAAGTTGGAAACAAAAACCGTGCGGAACATTCTTGCGGTCTTTGAGCTGTACTCATCCACAGCTCCGTCAAGAGCGAGATTCTCCCTGGGGAGCTCACGGGTCAATCTCTTGTCAAGAACGTTTTTGGCAACGTTTCTCGAGACTATCTTAAAGGACGCGAAATCGCTCTCCGTCTTGTTGTACGACGCTACAACGGTAGCAAAGCACTGAAGGCCGTAAAGCACGCCAAAGGTGAGATAATCTGTCGCTCCGTTGGCAGCTATAACGAGATCGTTGGCAATTATTACGAGAAGCGAGAACGCGTTGATAAGCTCGGGGGTAAATCTGCCCTTCAGAAGAAGTCTCGACGACTTGATCATTTCGGGAAGCGTAAAGAGGAAGATGCAGATCGAGAACTGCATATCTATCACCGCTCTGGCAGAAGGAAGCTTACCAAGACCTATGAACGCGAGAACATTAACGCCGGAATAGGTGAGGCAATCCATAACAGCCATTGCGAGAAGGAGCAGAAGGGAGCCTGCGAGTCTGACTCTTATCGACATAAGAGTATCAAGAAATCTGTCCTTGATCGCGTCGCGCTGTATGGGAGAGTTGAACTCGGTATGATTTACGCTCTTCGCCTTTTTCTCGTTTTCGGATGAGCCGAGAGGCTCCTCTGTATCACTGACCTCGCGGGGCGTAAAATCAACCACGCTGAACGCGGCGTCGGGATCCGGGATAACGGTATTTTTTGAATCTGCCGGTACATCCTCAACGGCATCCTCCGCGATCGTCTCTGCCTCAACGGTCTCGGGGATCTCTTCCGCGGTTATCTCGGTGATTTCGTCAACCGTCTCGGCGGCAGGCTCGGGCTCGTTATCCGTATCGTCGTACACGGGCGCGGAAAACTTGAGAACAGTAAGGTTTTCGTCAATAGGCTCGGGATTGCGGATAACCGCGGGAGTAACCACGATCTTCTCAACGTCCTTATCCTCTACTCTTTCGGTGGTGGGATCAAGCTCGTCAACGGTCTCACCCTCCTTCTCGACCTTGACCGAATGTGAATCCGTCTTGGGACGGGGTCTCGGATCGTTCTGCATACGGTAGGTGTCGCTGACCTCGGTAAACCTCGGCAGATAAGTAGGTCTTATTGAGGAGGGAGTTTCAACAAAGCTCTGCGTGTTGTATTTTTCATTCACGCTGAAGCTCTCGGGGATCGAAAACTCCTCCTTTGCCGGATCAAGAGGCTCATTATCGGAGGATACGGCTGACACTGCCTCGGTTTGCGCAGGCGTGATATCCGCATCTACGGTGAAAACGGGTCCCTGCTCCGCGGGAGCGTCATCGGATATTTCAAACTCAAGCGAAGTCTGAGGCTCAGACTTATCCGTCTCGTTCGAAGCGAGAGGATTTTCCGACTTAAAAACATCTAAGTTATCCAAAGAGTCATACCTCCATATCATTTCTTTGTCTTGCGACCTCTGCCAAAAGAACCGCCGCGGCGCAGGATACGTTCATTGAATTTACCTGTCCGTAAAGCGGTATAGACACGATGAAATCGCACTTTTCCTTAACGAGTCTGGATATGCCGAAGCCCTCGCTGCCAAGCACCAAAGCGGTAGCGCCCTTCATATCCGTCTTATAGTAAGCGCTGCCGTCCATATCCGCAGCGTATATCCAGAGTCCTCGCTCCTTCAGCTCGTCGATAGCGGCGGCGAGATTCGTAACCTTGGCAACTCTCATATGCTCAAGCGCGCCTGCCGATGATTTCGCCACAGTGGCAGTGAGCCCCACTGCTCTGCGCTTGGGAATTATTATACCGTGAGCGCCGGAGCATTCCGCGCTCCTTATGATAGCGCCGAGGTTGTGCGGATCCTCAACACCGTCGCATACTACGACGAACGGCGGCTCTCCCTTCTCACCCGCATACTCGAGTATTTCCTCTATTGACGAGTAGTTTCGCTCTGCGGCAATGGCTATTATTCCCTGATGCCTGCCGCCCTTTGCAATGGAATCCAGGCGGGAGCGATCGCACTCGCTGATCGGTATGCCGCGCTCCGCGGCAATGCCGAGAAGCTGATTTATAGAGCCCTCTCTTTCTCCTGACGTGATATAAAGCTTGTCCACGTCACGTCCTCCGAGAAGAAGCTCTCTGACAGCATTTCTGCCTATTACCACGGTTTCGTCAAGCTCTTCCGCAAAGGGAGGGCGGGATTTCTCGAATCCGCCGGTATTCTTTTTAAAGTCGCGGCCCTTTGCCGCCGGTCTTCTGTCGTTATTTCTGTTTCTCTTGTATTCCATATCTATCTCCTGCGGCAATGATTTACTCGCGCACATACTTTTAGATAATATATTATAACATAAAAAAAAGAGTTTGTACAGATGGATTTACAAAAAAATAAAAAACCTGTCGAAAGACAGGTTTTTTATTGCGGGCAAGTCTTAGTTGTTTTCTCTCTTTGCCGCGAAGCACTCGCTGCAATAAACAGGCTTTCCCTCGGTAGGCTTGAAGGGCACCTGACACTCGTTACCGCACTCTACGCAAACAGCTGCGAACATCTCTCTCGCACCCTTCTGCGCGTTCTTCTTTGCGGCGCGGCACTCCTTACATCTGGAGGGCTTGTTCTCAAAGCCTCTGGATGCATAGAACTCCTGCTCACCTGCTGTGAACACGAACTCGTTGCCGCAGTCTCTGCACTTCAATGTCTCGTCCTGATACATGTTTTTTCCTCACTTAATGGATATAATATTTTGCCCTAGACGGATTCCAACCGACGCCTTTGTAAACAACGCTCTCCCTTAAGCTACTTGGGCATATAGAACTGATTAATTCTCGGGTGACAAACGATGACGAAGCTTATTCCACATCCTGTTTTTCGCATTATCCACCGCCTTAGCGGTTACTCCGAGTGCTGATGCAATATCCGAGGTCTTGTATCCGAGCATCCATTGACGGTACACGTCGAACTCAAAATCAGACAACGTCTCCCTGGCGACAGAAAGAAAGTACGCGGTCTGCTCTCTGTGCTCAAGCATAGCCTGAACTCCGCCGGGAACCGCTATCGTGTCAACGTCCACCTCGTTATCAACGTAGTGTGAGACGCTCCTGCCTTCCCTTCTCTGCATATCGATAAGACATCTCTCGACGCAGATCTTGGCGTACAGTCCGAAGGTAACGTCACTCTGTCCGAGCTCATACGAGGACACAGCGCGGTAGAAGCCCATACAAGCCTCCGAAAACGCATCGCGGGCATCAAGCGAAAAACGACGGATAACGCTGTCCATCATAGGCTTGTACTCATTGACAAGCTGCTCAAAGGCGCTCTGATCACCGTCTCTGACAGATAAAATCAGGTCTGCCAAAGCCTTATTTTCGTTGTGCTCCATATCCTCTGATCCCCAAACATACATCTATTATATCTTTTTAAAAATATTTTGTCAAGTGTTTTGTCAAAAAAATGTCACATTTTTTCGAACTTTTAAACAAACTTTCGGTGTTTTGCCGTTCAAGTTTTGTTAAATCAAACAAACCTAGGAGATGTACTCAAGCTTTCCCGTCACCGAAAAAAGAACGCCTCTGTAAACGCCGTCCGGCTTCGCCTCGTAATTTCTCTTTATGGTCTCAGCCTCGCTTCTCGAGCTAACGGTAACGGAGGTGCTCATCAGCTCTCCGTATCTGTCAAACGCCTCAAGCGTCACCTTAAACCTGCGGCTTTCGGTTTCGGTAATGTACGCGCGGATGCCCGCGCCGGTCTTTGACAGCGAAATGTGCTTTATCGCTATTCTCATGCTGCGCTCTCTGAAGCCCTTGTCAAGACTGTCGTAAAGCTCAGCGGCAACAAGCCTGCCCTTGTCCGATATCATATAATATCTCTCGTCTCCGACCTCGTCGTACAGCATATGCTCTGAGGCAACGAGCTGTCTTAAGCACTCGTCGTAATCAAGAGATATCTCCTCGGTATTCTCCTGCACTATCTCCATAATGGTAGCGTGCTCGAGCGGGTAGCCGATGTTGTCAAGCAAGAATAGAAGAAACACCTTCATATCCGTCGTTGTTGTAAGTTCAAATTCCTTTTTCTTCATATACTGAAACTCCGCGAGCGCCGGATGAAACGCTCAAAAATTTTATGGAGAGGCTGCCGCATTGCACACCTGCGACAGCCTCCTGTTATTCGGTTTAAACCAAAGGAGATCAGTCCAACGTCTCCTCGGGCTTGTAGTATTTTTTGTAACCGCTGAGCTTAACGTCGGTGAAGCTGATATTTCCGAGACCGTCAAACTGAAGCTTAGATATCTTGGAGCTTGTGAATACGAAGCTCTGGTTGAACACGAGAGGACATACGGGCATCTGGTACATAAGATACTCCTCAGCCTCCGCAAGCCTCGTCTCGCGTCTGTCGCTATCGGTGCACGCCATAGCGGCGGCAACGGCGAAGTCGTACTGAGCATCGGACCATGCGGCAATATTCTTTCTCGCGACGGAGTAATCCGCGCTTACGCCCGGAACTCCGGAAACCTGATCCTCGCCCATACCGTTGAGATTAGAGGTGAGAGATGCGAGTCCCGCAAGAGGATCGGTACCGTAGGTCTGCCAATCAACCGCTATAACGTCGTACTGTACGTCGCCGTAAGAAGCAGTCTTGATGAGATACTGAATTCCGGAATCAAATATTACGGTTCCGTCGGAAAGCTCGGTCTCCACTGGGGGAACGACCTCAACGTTCACGGTGAAGCCGAGAGACTCCCATGCCTCCTTGACGATCTCCGCGATCTTTACGCTCTGCTCGTCGGAATCGATCGTGAGGGTAAAGGACTTGTTAGCGTTTACGACCGACTGATCGGCAGCCGCAAGATAATCCATAGCGGCATCCACGTCAGCCTCCGATGAGATAAGCTTTTCCTTAGCACCGCCTGATGCGTCGGGAATAAGACCGTCTGCAGCCTTGCCGAACGTAATCGCCTCAATTATCGCTTCTCTGTCTATAACCGCGGAAAGCGCGCGTCTGACGTTAGCATCGGCAAAGAGGGGGTGGGACGTGTTAAATACATAGGTATATGTAGAGGTGTCGTCAGCAGTCTTAGCCTTTCTCTTATAATCCGCTCTGTCCTCAAGCGAAGCTTCAGCCATAACGAAGACGGTCTTGTTCTTGATATCATCGTAGCTCAGGGTCACATCACCGATGGTAAAGTCGCCGTAGAGCATACCGGGTCTTACCTTGTTATCGTAATCCTTAGTGAGAGGATCCTGATGGTAACCCACGTTTCTCGAAAGCTCAAACTCGCCGTGCTCTTTGTCATAGCTCTTGAGTCTGAACGCACCGTTAGTAGCTATGGAATTGGCAGTCTTTGACCAATAGTTCTCCGACCCCTCGACTATATCCTGACGAACGGGAGCGGTAGCTACCGTGGAGAGATTTCTGAGTATATTCTTGTAATCAGCTCCCTCGCAGTATGTGATGGTTATCTGATCAAGCTCGGTTGCTTTGATACCAACATCATAGATGTTTCCCTCACCGTTAAGCACTTCCTTAACGCCCTCTATATCGCAGAACAGCGATGCGGCAGGATTTGCGTTGGCGGGATTGATGATCCTCTCGCACCATGCGTATATAAAGTCCGCAGCCTTGACTTTAACGTTATCCGACCAGTAGGACTCGCGAAGATCTATAACTATCTTGCGCTCCTCCTTGTCGACGTCGTAATTCTTAGCGGCAGCACACTTGATCTTACCGTTATTATTCACGGCAAAGAGCGGCTCGTAGAGAAGGCTGAGGACCTGCTCCGCGCCGGCGCTGACGTAATAATCGCTCGGGTCAAAGTCGAAGACCTGTGATCCAAGATAAATATGGATCTCTGCGCCGTCGTTTTTGGGAGCGCCACAGCTCGCGAGAGTCGTAAGGACGCCAAAAATCATGACGAGAGTTAAAAGCAAGGAAACTATTTTTTTCATACTTCCTCCGGGAATTGTTTTTTACCCTTCAATTCTATCACAAACACGCAAGTTTTTCAATCTTATTTTTAAATATGCTCCATTTTCGTGCTTTTGACCAAAAGCAATATTGGAATTTTGTGTAAAAATATCATTGCGCTACGTATAAAACAGGGAAAAAGCGTAAAAAATACCTTACAAAATACAGGAGGTTATCAATATGGAGCATTACGCTATGAACTGCGAAAAAACTTTTGACAGCGATCTCGCGCTTGAGCGCCGCAAGGCAAGCACGTACGTGGAGGGCGTTGACTACAAGCGCGACGTATGCATCGGCGGCGTCTGGGAGAGACTTAAGGTAACGAGTGAAGCGGGCGAGAAGAACGTCGGACGGCCAAAGGGACTTTACGATACCCTGACGATACCGCGTATGGATACGATAATGCCCGACGACATCGAGGATGCCAAGGACGAGATCGCGCGGGAGCTGTGCAGAATGTGCGATCTGTGCGACATATCCCCGGAGAGAATTCTTGTCGTCGGACTCGGAAACCGCGAGCTGACTCCGGATGCGATAGGTCCCGCCTCCGCGAGCGAGGTGGAAGCGACCATGCATTTAAGCAAGGAGGACGAGGAGCTGTTTGAATCGCTCGGATGCTCGGAGATATGCGTATTCTGCCCCGACGTCACCTCAAACAGCGGTATCAGCAGCGCGGAAATAGTAAAAAGCGTGGCAGACGCAGTGGAGCCAACCGTTGTTTTCGCCATTGACTCGCTCGCCTCGCGCTCGGGTGACAGACTCGGCAACACGATACAGATATCAAATACGGGCATCATACCGGGAACCGGTGTCGGACATTCGGGCACAAGGATAGACGAGGAGCTGCTGGGGGTGCCGGTCATAGCAATAGGGATACCAACGGTAATAAGCACCTCCGCGCTTTCAGGCGAAACCGACGGCAAGGGCGGCTGCTTCGTCTCGCCCAGAGGGATAAACAAAATAGTCAAAAACGGCGCTAAGATCATAGGCGGCGGAATCAACCAAGCATTTGGAGTGTGCTATTTTTGACCGATAATATTGACAAAGAGGACAATAGGTGATAAAATTACGGTACCGAAAGAAAACGGAGGCCGTATGTCACAGTTTGAAGAAAAGCAATTGGAGCGCGAGGAGATATTCGACGGCGCGGTCCTGCATGTCGTAAAGGATAAAATCCTGCTGCCCGACGGCAACGTCTCGTACAGAGAATTCTGTCTGCACAAGGGCGCTGTTGCCGTAATACCGGTAACCGATAATAACGAGGTCATTCTCGTGCGTCAATTCAGATACGCTCACCACCGGGAGTTTCTCGAGATACCGGCGGGAAAATTCGACTTCATAGGCGAGGATCCGCTCGCGGCGGCAAAAAGAGAGCTGTCCGAGGAGACCGGAGCGACCGCGGAAAAATACACCTATCTCGGCGTGCTTGACACCACCCCGGCGCTTATCGACGAGAAGATACACATGTATATGGCAGAGGGGCTGTCCTTCGGAAAAATGCACCTCGACGAAGACGAGTTTTTGTCGGTGCACACCTTCCCGCTGACCGCGCTCGTTGATATGGTCATGAGCGGAGAAATACGCGATGGAAAGACTCAGATCGCAATCCTGAAGGCAGCAAAAATCAAAAAAATATATTAGTTTTGACAACAATAATTTGCAAAAAACGGATAAAACCAAAAATATCGGTTTTATCCGTTTTTTATTTTCATATCAAAGCATTTGAAATATCAGCCACACTTTTTACCAGAACAGTGAAGCCGGAGGAGTCCATTTCCTCTTTCGTTCCGTGTCCGTAAAGGACGCCCATGGAATCAATGCCGCATATCTTAGCTCCCTCGGCATCGTATTTTCTATCACCTACAAGTATGCACTTCGCAAGGGATGCGGGATCTTCAAGATCTATCCCAACGCTTGACAAAGACCAATTGAGGACCTGCCATTTCTGATCGTTTTCGTGACTCACCGCACCGCCGATAAAGTCAAAATATTTTGTAAGGTCAAAGAGCTCGAGCACCTTTTTTGCGGTATCAAGAGGCTTCGAGGTAGCGAGAACCAGCTTTTTCCCCGCTCTCTTCAACGAGTCGAGCATCTCGGGGATGCCGTCGTAGAGATCGTTGTCCCACCATCCGTAGATATTATAATATTCGCGGAACACCTCGATCGCATCGTTAGCCTCCTCGGGAGTAAATCCGAAATCCTCCTGCCACTCATCGTACAAGGAAGGACCTATATACTTTCTCAAGGATTCCTCGCTCTCGTAGGCGATCCCCAGCTTTTTGAAGCAATATACAAAGCCTTGAATGAGACCTCTTGCGGGATCCGAAAGCGTGCCGTCGAGATCAAACGCGATTACCTCGTAATTTTTCATACGCTTCATCACTTCACCGTCTCAAGCTTGATCATATTGGTGTTGCCGGGATGTCCGTTGATCTGTCCGCCGGTAAGAACGACGTTATCCCCCTTCTTAAGCTTCTTAAGCCTTACAGCCTCTCCAAGCTCCCGGTAGAAAAGAACCTCAACGGAGCTGAACTCCTCGCTCAGAATCGGCGTTACGCCCCAGCTGAGATTAAGCTTACGCCACGCCTTCTCGGATATAGTCATGCCGATGATGTCAACGGGACAGCGGAAGCGGCTGACCATTCTCGCGGTCTGACCCGACATAGACGCGACGACTATGCACTTCGCGTTGGTATCTACCGCCATCGCGCAGGTCGCGTGAGACACCGCGTCGATATTATTTCTGATCCTGAACTCCGTGGATAAAAAGAACTGCTTATAATCTATTCCCCTCTCGGTGAACTCGGCGATCTCCGCCATGCTCCTCACCGCCTCAACGGGATGCTTACCCGCCGCGGTCTCTCCCGAAAGCATTACCGCAGATGAGCCGTCGTAAACCGCGTTGGCAACGTCGGATATCTCCGCTCTCGTGGGTCTGGGGTTGTTTATCATACTCTCGAGCATCTCGGTAGCCGTAATTACACGCTTGCCGAGAAGTCTGCACTTCTTGATGAGGTACTTCTGCACGGTAGGTACTTCAACGAAGGGGATCTCTACGCCGAGATCTCCGCGCGCCACCATGATTCCGTCCGCAACGTTACATATCGACTCGATATTGTCAACGCCCGCGCGGTTCTCTATCTTTGCGATGATGTCTATGCTCTTACCGCCGTTAGCGTCAAGGAAGTCACGCATAGAACGGATATCCTCCTCGGAAGAAACGAAGGATGCGGCAATAAATTCAACGTCCTGCTCAATACCGAACAGAAGATCTGCCTTATCCTGCTCGCTGAGGAACTCCTGCTTAAGAACCTTACCGGGAAATGACATACTTTTTCTGTCAGATATCTCGCCGCCCGAGATGACCTTGGTCACGATGGACGTGCCCTCGACCGCGGTAACCTCGAAAATGACGAGACCGTTGTTAAGAAGTATCCTGTCGCCCACGCAAAGCTCGTTGTGAAGGTTCTTGTATGACACCGAAACTCTGTTTTCATCACCCTCGACGTCATCGGACGTGAAGATGAATGTGTCACCGTCGTTAAGGTTTATCTTCTTATTCTTAAAGGTCTTGATCCTGTATTCCGGGCCCTTGGTGTCAAGCATGATAGCTATAGGAAGCTCGAGATTTTCTCTGACTCTCTTGACGAGATTGATCTTTTCAAGATGATCCTCGTGAGTTCCGTGCGAGAAGTTGAGTCTTGCGACGTTCATACCCGCGAGACACATTTTGGTAAGTGTCACCTCATTGTCGGATGCGGGACCTATCGTACAAATAATTTTCGTTTTGCGCATTTTTATTTCCTCTTTAAACGTTTCTTGATGAAAACGTAAATTTCCACATATATATTATAACACGATCCGCGCGGACATTCAAGTATTATTTAAAAACTTATCGCCAGCCCTCCTTTTTTTTGCGATCCGCGCACATGAAACGCAAAAAAAGATAAAGGGGGACAAGTCGCTAAAAATTTACTCTTAGCAAAATAGCCTATATACGTAATGTTTGGTTTACATAAACTGCATTTTCGCAGCCTTGTTCAGCAAAACCTTTTCTCCGGAAGGAGTTGTCACCTCAGCGGATATTCCATCCGGAATGGTAACCGTCAGAGCGGTCTTGCCGTCTTTTTTCTCGTACGAAACGCATATAGCGCCCTTCTCCGTCGTGAAGTGTCCTGAAGCCCGGTCGAGCGACTCAACATAGGAGGGTGATATGCTTATCCTGTCAAAGCCAAAGGAATCCTTATCCTGCTTTATGCCGAGGATATACTCGAACAAATAGGTGGTAACGGCACCGAACATGGGGTGGTCGTGCGAGCGGGAGTTGAACCAATACTCCCAAAGAGTCGTCGCGCCGTCCTTTTGCCATTTGCCGAAGCCGTGAGGCTCAGCGGCGGTAAGTAGCTTTACGGCAACGTCGGCTCTGCCGTATTCAAACAGCTTCCGCGTGACTATATCCGTACCGAAAATACCGGTGTCGTAGTAGGCGAGCTTATTATAATAATTAATGAAGTTTTCCTTCGTTCTCGAGTCGCCGAGACCGATATCTAGTGCGAAAGCGTTAGCCCCCTGGCGCATACCGAGGAAATTGCCGTCCCAAGGATTGAAATATGCTACGGTTATGGCGTTTTTCCTGTCCTGCATGCGCTTTTCAAGAAGCGGTATATCCGCGTCCTTGCCGATATGCCCGGCTATCTCGATAGCCTTCTCAAGCGCCTTGACGTAGAAGTAGTTATTAACGAAGGGTGCGGGCAGCTCCACGGGACCGGGAGTGCACCATTCTCCCAGACACCATTCGCCGGGAGTATCCGAGTTTACGAGCATATTTTCGCTATGGCTTTCAAGATACTCAAAATAGTGAAGCATCTGAGGATAGAAGCGCGCCAGATTTTTATCGTCACCGTAATGCTTCCACATCTCGTAAGGAAGAACCACGATAGCAGATCCCCAGCCGCCCGGGCCTCCTCCGCTGTGCGTGTAGGGAGCGGTATACTGTATATGACCGGTAAGCCTGTCCTGGCAGTCGGAGATATCCTCCATCCACTTGGTGTAGAAGGCGTGCATATCAAGCAGGTGCATAGCAGAGCGGCAGGTCAGCTGACCGTCACCGGTATATCCGCGGCGCTCAAAATGAGGGCAGTCAGATGGCATGCCGTGGTGCATATTGCATCTCTGAGTATTCAAGTAAGTATCGTATATCCAATTCAGCGTTTTATCGCCGGACGTAAAGGACGAGGTCACTGCCGCGTCGGTATGGGTCCTCAGGACAGCTACAGCCTCGGCATCGCCCTCTACTCTGAAGTATCTGAAGCCGTACCAGGAGAAGACGTTTTTTATCTCAACAGGCTTATCACCTACCGTCGCCTCAAAGCACTGTCGCATCGAATGTTTCTCTTCAACGTCGCCATTTTCATCAAGTTCCTCGGAAAATGCTATCTTTACTTTACATTTTTTACCCAAAGAACGAAGAACGGGGATTCCAGACATATTAATACCCGCATCATAAACCGTGCCATTGCCTTTTTTGCCTACCACGGTAGGAAGGTATGTTTCTATCACCGTATCTCGCGGACATTCCGAGAAGTAATACTCGGTTTCCAGAGGCTTTGCCGCCTCGACCGCGGGAAGATGTGAGTCGTCGTAATCCTCGCTGAGGACCGACTCGTCCCACTCGGTATAATCATGCACCTCATACTCGAGCAGATTGCTCTTTTTCACAAAGGTATCGGCGTATTTATCGTTGAGAGACGTACCGACGTATCTGATCCCGGATTCCGTCTCAAGCTTGATGGAAAGACATAGCTTTTTATCGCCAAACGGCTTCTCTTGCCTCGTTCCGTCGTACCAGCCGTTGCCGAGCATAGTCGCGACCGTATTTCTGCCTTCTTTAACGAGCTCCGTCACGTCATAGCTGTTCACGTAGGCTCTGACCGCCATGACCTCGCCTTTTGGAAAATCACGGTGCTCGTAATTGCTGTTTATAGGCTGAAAAAGGTCGGTCGTAGCACTTTTACCGTTAACGTAAAAGACGTAAGTTCCCAGTCCGAGAATATTGAGCGTCGCTCTTTTTACCTTCTCGGATATCTCAAAATTAGTTCTGATAACGGGACAGATATCGGCTTCTCTTGCCTTTACCCATATTGAACCGCCAAAAACCTCGCTGTGCTTCATAAAAGTCCCTCGCTTTTCTGAGTAATTTCTTCAACCAACATTTTAATACAAACTCCCGGCAAAGTCAATACCGTAACAAGCAAAGCTGCGCCAAAATCTCATATAAAGTCACGAAAAAAACGCGCAAAAAACGCCAAAATACGTGTTTTTCCAAACCTACGGTTGTCCTTCAGCAAAATACGGCAAACTTTTTTCGAAATTATTAAAAAAAATTAAATTTTGGTGTTGACATTTCCTTTCTTTTGTGTTAAAATTAGGTCGTACAAAAAAATATTTTTTCTAAGGAGCTCACTAAAATGAAAAAACTTGGCAACTTCCTTTGGTGCGTACTCGGCGGTTTCATCTTCGCTGCAGTGTACTTCGTTCTCGGTCTTGTATTCTGCGTTACCCTCATCGGTATCCCCTTCGGTAAGCAGTACTTCAAGATGGCTAAGCTCGTTCTTAAGCCCTTCGGCAAGAGCGTTGTATTCAACAGAAAGCGCCCCTTCCTCAACGTACTTTGGAACCTTCTTGGCGGCATCGTATTCAGCCTTGTATACTTCGTACTCGGCGTAGCACTTTGCGTAACTCTTATCGGTATTCCCTTCGGTAAGCAGTGCTTCAAGCTTGCAAAGCTCGCTTTCAAGCCCTTCGGCAGAACCGTTGCATAATTTCGCCAAAGAACATAGAAAAGAGCGTACCCGTGTGGGTACGTTCTTTTTTTATCAAAGCTTTAATTTTCCCTGTTTTTCGCCGATACGGTTGAAAATACAGTCACAGTGTGATAGAATGTAGCTGTACGCAAGGAGTGTACGGGCGGCAATTCCCGCTCGGCGCGAGCATACCGATCCATATTACCCAAGAGGAAAAGAAAATGAAAATATACGATATATCCCAAGAGGTATTCTCCTCTGCCGTTTACCCCGGCGATCCCACGCCAAAAGCAAGCCGAATATCCTCCATGGACTCGGGTGACCTATACAACCTGAGCGAATTCAGCATGTGCGCTCACAACGGCACGCACGTAGACGCGCCGCTGCACTTTATAAAGGGCGCAGATCCGGTGGATAAGCTCGATCTCGAAACGGTCGTGGGAAAATCCTACGTTGCGGGCTTTGAGGGCGTTCTTGGCAGAGCAGATGCCGAAAATATACTCAGGGAAGCCCGCGGAATCGGCGCGGATGCCGCAAGACGCATCCTTATCAGAGGAGATGCCACGGTCACCGACGAGGCTGCCGAAGCCTTTGCGGACGCGTGTATACTGCTTATCGGCGTAGAAAGCCAAAGCGTCGGCCCCATAGACGCCCCTATGAACGCGCACAGGATATTGCTCGGCGCGGGAACGATACTGCTGGAGGGGCTCAGACTTGACGGAGTACCTTGCGGAGAATACCTTTTATGCGCCGCGCCGCTCAAGCTGTCGGGGCTTGAGGGAGCTCCGTGCAGAGCTATATTAATTAAGGAATAAAACAGGACGAAAGCGCTGAAAACGGTGCTTTCGTCCTGTTTTATTATGTTTTACAGCATTGTATTACGAGCGCAATACCTTCACGCCCGCGAATATCTCGGGATCGGCACAGATCGCGGGCTCAACGGGAGTAACGCCGTCGGACGCGCAAATGTTCGAGAGTCTGATCTCCGTGGGAAGATAAAGCTTATTGACGTCATCGGTCAGAGAGTCAAGCGTTGCGCCGTATAATCTGTACATTGCAAGATTATCCGCATCTACCGTCAAGCCATCGATAGTAAGAGAATTCGTCACGTTGTTGGGAAGTCCGTTATAGTATCTTACCCATCGTGCCGATATCATCTCGTTGATCATGCTGCCGGCTCTGCAATCCTTGATAATAACGTCGCCGTCAAAGACGCTGTTATAATCCATACGAAGCAATACGAACGCGCCGCCGCTTATGCGGTAAACGTTTTCGACGCAGAGCTCGCCTCCTCCGATAACGAGAATACCGAAGCCGAGGGTGGAATTGGTGATAGTCGCGTTATGAAGACCCTGATGAGAGTCAAAACGGTCAACGTAGCAATTATCCATGATCACGTTACGGCAGAAGTTACTGCCCATTATTCCGTGATACATAAACCTGTTGGTTATCACCTCGCCCGTTTCCTCGTTCTCATACTGAACTATGTTAAGGAACTTAAGATTTACACAGTCCGTAGCGTTTATATCGTAGCTTCCCATCTCGTTGCGCGTAGTTCCCTTTTCGTTGCGGGTAGCGCCCTGATAGAAGCTGTACGCCTGATGCCCCTGAACGAAGCAGTCGGTCATTACGACGTTGTTGCAGCCCTTAAATGAGAAGAATCCGATATACGGAACGCCGTAGGATTTATCCGCGCCCCATTTATCGATAATTCCGTCGCCGTTTCTGTCGATCTCAATAGTCATATCCTCGCCGTAGATACGGTGCTCTATGCCGTAGACCGTGGTATTGGATCTGTTGACCATAATACCCCTCGCGTAGTAGCAATAATTGTTCTCGTAATCCGGCTCTGTCAGCTTGGGATTGGGTGCTAAGGTCTTGATGCGTCCGTTGCCGACGCAAACGGGCTCGTCGTCAATAGAATATTCGGTAATTTTTGTGACCGTGTCGTAATCATACTGAATGGGAGTAGCGGGATCAACGTTTCCGTTCTCGTCCACGATTATGAACTCATACTTGTTTACACCGCCGTTAGCATTTTCACCGTAGCGCTTGTAGATCTTTTCGTTAGAGTCCTCGATCCTTATCATACAGGGCTTATCAAATCCGATGCCTACGTTTGACTGCCCCTTGGAAAGAGACATGCCCGCGGGGATCTCAATATCCCTCGCGGCGTCAGCCGACGTGACGGTGAAAACGTTAACCGATCTCAAGCTGCTTCGCCAATTGAAAGTAGTATCGTCGAATATGAGCTCGGCACCGTTCCAATCGGTATCGGTCCGGATAACGATGGTAGAGGAGAGCGCGCCGATATAATAGCTGGCGCCTGCCCTGCCCTCTACGGCAAGCCCCTGCTCGTTAGCAGCCGCGTGCGCCGCACGTATAGCCTCGGCGTCATCGGTCACGCCATCGCCGACCGCGCCGAAATCCTCATATCTGATCACTCTGTCCGACGTCTTGACACGATCGACCGCGCTTGCCGGTCTGCCGCCGTCAGCCTTCAGCTTTGAGCGTCTGAAGCCGTGCGAAAATTCCGGCACGGACAATTCTTCGGTGCGTACACCGTTGCTGTTTTCCATATTTTTCCTCCGTTGCTCCGTGGCGAAGCCACATGGTGTTATGTTGCAAAGTTCAAATAAAAATCAAAAAAAGCGTTTGTGATTTCAATCTTTGAAAATGACAAATCCAGGTGTTTTTAAACGTATAATGACAATCAGGCTTTACATTTTTTTGATGTTTGTTGCTCTTGTGGCTGTGAAAAAATGTGAAGACCAAAAAGCATCATCGCAAGAAACAAGCAAAAAAACGCGTGCCGTCAGAGATGCGGCGTCCGGCGTGCGCGCCGCACCGACGCGAGTGATGTTCTGCCTGTAGGTACTATACCTCATTTTCATTTTTTTGTCAACAGCTTTTCAGGAAAATACGAAATTATTTTTTCTCCCGTTTGTCGCTTGGTGGTTTTAAACAAAGGAGAGCGTCGTTTTTTGGTGGCTTTGCATCTTGACTATTCGCCGTTGTTCCTTTAAAATATAAATAGCTAATATTTTATTTAAGGAGCACAGTATGAAAAAAACAAAACTTAGAAGGCTCTTGCCGATTCTGTTGACTCTTATGACGATCATCGTATGCGCTCTCAGCATAACGGTAATTGCAGAGGAGACGGAAGAAGAGGTACGCTCGAGCCAGATCACTCACGTCAACATCGTTCTCGACAACAACGTGGACGTTGTATTCTGGGCTGACATTACGGAAGCGACCGCTCAGAACAGCGACACGTTTATGACGTTTAACGACGGCAAGCCCGTTTCGTACTCGGAGATGAAAACTCTCGGCGACGTTACGTACGCGGTCTATCGGTATAATAACGTGCTTCCCCAAGATCTTGGCGACGTTATTACGGCTAAGCTATACGTTGGCAACGTTTTGACGAGCACCTCCGAATACAGCGTGAGAAGCTATTGCCAATACATGCTCACCAGCAGCGAATCCTCCGATTCGTTAAAGACGCTGCTCAGCGATCTTTTGGTATACGGAACCGAAGCTCAGGCGCTCGTCGGCGAAAGCGAGGAACAGTACGTTACTAACGCGATCATCGGACTTTCCGCGAGCAGCACCCCCTCAAACATGCTCGTTATTTACGATAACGTCAGCAACAACGACCTTACGCGCGGCGAGACAGCGAGCATCAGTCAGTCGAAGCTCCTCATGAACAACGACGTCAAGCTTTCCTTTGATATTACCCTGCCCGCAGATGCCGATGCTTCTCAGTACTCGGTTTGCATGACCGTTAACGGACGCGAGCAGGAGATGCGGGTAACGGCTGCCGGATACTACAATAACGTAACTCTCGACAGCGTATACGTATATGAGATCTTCGACAACGCAGAGGTCAGCATATACGAAGGCAACGTACGCGTCAGCAACTCCATGAACTTCAGTGTCGCGGCGTACCTTAACGCACTCAGCAAGGACGCAAAATACACCGATATCGCAAACGCCTTCTACAACTACGGCTATTCCGCGCACATTTACGCGGGCACGCACACCGTCAAGATGCCCGGTCAGGTGCTTAAAAACGGCACAAGCTCCGCGTCTTACGACGATAACGGAAGCGTAACGTACGTGTGCTCTCTTTGCGGTACGGAGATCGACTCTCTCACTGCTACTCACATCCGTGACTACGAAAGTGAGTGCTCTAACGGCTCTCCCGCTAACACGGTTACCGTGACGTTAACTGACGACAACGGAAAGCAGACGACCGAGACACGCACGCTCTTCACGGTTGGCAACGCCTCCGAGACACTTGCGGACGGCAGCCAGAACAGCTACTACTCGATCACCCGCGACGTCGAAGAAAACACCGGCGTGGGCGGATTTGGATATTACTTCACTTACAAGCAGGCAAGAACCGGTGTTATCAGCTCGTACGTTGACTCTAAGCAGCGTTTCAAGGGCGACAGCTTCACCTTCTCCTTCGACGTGAAGGCTCCCGCTGAGGGAATCACAGCCACGACGCTCTACCTTCAGAACTCAAACGTGAGCGGCAGCGGACGTTACGGCAGAGTCCTTGACATCAACGCAAACGGCTCTATCAAGCGCGAGAACGGCGCAATTGCCGACGAGGGAACCGTCAACGCGGATACCTGGACTAACGTGACCGTTACCATGTCCTTCTACACGTCCGACGAAATCCCCTACATCTTCTATGAATTCTACGTCAACAACATCCTCGCGACCAGTATGTCTGTGGTTAACAATCTTACTGACAGCTCCTTCACACAGCTATACTTCGCGATAAACGCCAACGACAGTCTGGAAAACGGTCAGGGTATCTACCTCGACAACTGCATCTTTGCTCAAGGCTGTGTTCGCTCCTACACCGAGAGCGTAGAGGAGCACGTTTCCAAGGTAAATAACAATAACCTCCGTAAGCTCGTTGATATGATCCAGAACGACTTTGCGCTTTCGGATTTCTCAACCGTTGTGCGTTGGGACGGAACCAGCACCTCCGTTACCACAGAATACCAGAGCTTCGTGGCTAATCCTACGGACGTATACGCGGCTCCGCTTCAGACTCCCAGTAACTACCAGCACCCCAGACTTCTCTTCAACTCCTCGGATATCCCGTCGATCGTTGAGAATATGGAAAATCCGACTAACGCTAACGCTAAGGCACAGTTCCTCAGCCTTGTAAGCACCACCACCGACGGCATACTTACTCCTACGTCTGAAATAGCTCCTCAGTCATTCGAGCACACCAATTACAGCACCAGCGTTCTCAGAGCTATTCAGGCAAAGGCGCTCTATTACGCTCTCTTTAAAGATGACACCACCGGCAACTACGGCGACGCGTTAACACGCGGATATGAGGCGATATACGCCATGAAGAACTATATCCTCACCTTTGACGTTCAGTGGAAGGCATCCGACCAATGCCGTTACTACGGTGACGTAATGTACTACGCCGCCCTGGTATACGACTGGTGCTACGATCTCCTTACGGACGACGACAAGGATCAGTTCAGACTCGGCGTGCAGAACCTCTTGTGCGACGGTACCAACAATCAGCCTTGGTTATCATCCAACACACACCAGGGACGTAAGATGGAGGGCGGCTTCCCCGCGCTCTTCGTTGAAAGCCAGTCGGCGCTCACAGGACACGGCGCAGAGGCGCAGGTTCTCCGTGACTACTTCTCGTTCTCGATAGCTATCTACGACGAGGATCCCACGTGGTACACCTACGTCGGCGGTATGATATACCAAAATTACATAGACGCGCGCAACTATTTCTACTCCTCCGGATACTTCCCGGACGGTTCCAGCGTATACAACTACTACCGTTATCTTTGCGACCTTTACAACGCTTGGATATTCAAGGGTATGGGCGTTGAGTTCCCTTACAATGAGGAGGATATGGCAAGCGTTATCCACGGTCTTCAGTCAATGGAGATCTACGAGCTCGCTCAGTTCGCTACCGGAGACGGCTCCGGTACTTCCAGCGGCGGACAGTCCAAGATGACTAACACCGTCGGCCACTGCGCTCTTATCTCATCTTATCTCTTTGATGACGACGTCTCCCTCGCGATAGCAAAGCGTCTCTCGGACTATAAGTATCAGTCCAACTTCTTCTCAGAACAGCTTGGAATAAGCGCGGCAGATTATCTCATACTGACCTCTAACGGCCTTGTGGCTAATGAGGACTACGCCGCATACGTCGATAACGTTGAATATCACGACGGCTATCAGCAGCAGGTGGTGTCCCGTAACGGACGGGATGAAGACAGCGTCGCGGTGCTTCTGCAGGGCGGTCAGCACTACCCCGGCGGTCATACCCACCACAGTGCGGGCAGCTTCCAGATCTGGTACAAGGGCATGCTCACACGTGACGACGGTCTGTACGATTACTACGGAAGCGAACACCACTTCTACTATCATATGGCGGCTGTCTCCCATAACACGCTCCTGATCTACAACAATGATATGGCAAACACCCCCATAGGACCCTCCGGCAAGCTGTATTATAACGGCGGTCAGAAGTATGAGATGAGCATACCCGTAACCTATACCGCATGGATCAATGATGATAAGTTCTCCTACGGAAAGAACATCGGTATGCAGACCGACAGCGAAACCGATCCCACCTACGTATACTTCGCGAATAACATCACCAGCGCTTACGACGAGCAGACGGTCGATTACGTAGAGCGATCCATTACGACGCTTTATACGGGTGACACGGAAACTCCGATGGTAATGTTCATCTTCGATAACATCACCTCAGACAGTGCCGATTTCCAAAAGACATTCCTGCTTCAGTGCGTAGAGCAGCCCGATATCGACTACGACAATAATACCGTGACCGTAAGCAACGGAGAAGGTAAGATGGTTCTCACTTCCCTTCTCGGCGCAGATTCGATCTACGCGTACGGAAGAACGAGTAAGAACGGCAAGGTAGATCCCGAAAACAGCGACGGAAGCGAACGCTTCTATCTCAGCGGCGCAGGCACGTCTGTTAATCCCGGCGGCGCGACGAGTATCGGTGACAGCAACAGCGATCTCTCGGTGGTCTGGGGCCACATCGAAATACAGCCCGACGCGATCCAACAGACCAACCAGCTGATGAACGTGATCTACGTAGCAGACGACGGCACGACCGTCAGCGCTACTCCTACTCTTATCGAGAGCGAGTATATGACGGGAGCAACCTTCAAGAACTACACCGCAATGTTCGTCAACGATACCATGAACGCATCCGCAAGCCAGACCTTCACGGTTGACGGAGAAGGCGTTATGACCTACTACATCGGCGGTCTTACCGAAGGCACGTGGGAAATATTCATCGGCGGCGAATCGATCGGCGAGCAGGTGGTAACAGCTGAAGGCAGAATGCTCACCTTCACCGCTAATGCGGGCGAGGTCGCTCTCGTTCCCGGCGATGATATTCGTCCTGACGGAACGGGCATTATCAACTATCATCTCAACGGCGGTAAGCTTCCCGAGGGAACCCCCTCCTACTACTTCAGCTATGAGACCACTGTTCTTCCTACACCCACAAGATCCGGCGCGACCTTTGAGGGTTGGTTCACGGATGCAGAATTCACCGAGCCTATAACCGAGATACCGGCAAATCAGACAGAGCCTTATCAGCTGTACGCTAAGTGGTCGGCTCCTATATACTACGTGAGCTACGCTGAGGGCGGCTCGTTAGGCGACTACGGATCTGTAACTCACTCTGCCTTGAATGGCGCCTCCTTCAAGATAGTCAACAACGACGATGCGGACAGCTACCTTCTCTGGACGGAAGCGTCAAAGAATTCCACGATAGGCAAGGACGGCGCGTACTCAAGCTACGCGAAAGAGTCTCTGCAGGTAAGCTTTATGCTGACTATCGGCAGAAACGGCACTGATCCCGTGGCACCGTTCACCATCTTCATACGAGATGCCGCGAATAAGATAACAACGGTAAAAGACGACGGTACAACGGTTCAGAGCAACAATTACCTCAACATCTTCAAGATGGACGCGGTTGGAAACCTCTACCTTGGAAACTCGAACAACACCAAATTTGCTCAGTTGCCGGGCAGCGGTATGATGACCGTTCGTTTCGTTCTCGATTTTGAAGCGGAACGAATGTACGCTTATGACGAGGATGCTATCCTCATAGCAGACTACTCAATGGATGAAGCCAGCATCGCAAGCTACAAGCCATTTGCAACCTATGCCGAGTGGTTTAAGAAGCTGACCTCCACCGGAGGATCTCTGTTCACCATCAAGGGCACGGGATCAGGCACGTTGCGTATCGGCTCGATTGCTATCTGGTCCGGAAACATATCCGATAAGTGCCGCAACTTCGGTCTCTATTCCAACACGCACAATTGGGATGACGGTGTGATAACAAGAGAAGCTTCTGCCAACACGTGCGCGCCCGGTACTGTCGCGTATACATGCCAGGAATGCGGTCTCGTAAGGAACGAGATCATCGAGTCGGAAATCACTCACGGTGCTATAACCTACTCTTACGACGGTGCTAACGTAACCTATTCGTGCAATGATTGCGGATCCACATATACGCCCGGCACGGGATACTTCCTTGACGGTTCCGGCTACACCGGCATTATAGGAAGCGGCAACGCAAGCAACTACGATACAGCTACCGCATCACATCAGCCCAAGAACGACAATGGTTATTACACCCTTACAAACAATACCGGAAACTCCGGAGACCTCGCGCTTTGGGTTCCTTCTATCGCACCGCAGCTGAGCGGATTTGATTCCGGCACCAAGTCTATCGGCTTTGCTTCCTTCCAGATCAACGCGCTTACCGAGGACGGCATCAACTTCCACTTCGTTGACACAAGCTCCGGCGCGGAACAGTGGTCGTCCGGATGGTACTTGGAGGACTCATTCCTCACCGTTTCGGCTCCCACGACCTCCGGCGGTAAGACAACCGTTAAGCTTATCGGTTGGGACGGTATGGTTCTCAAGGAGGTCCAGATCAAGGATAAGAGCACCTTCACAGGATGGATCAAGGTTATGATATTCATAGAATTAGATCCCGGTACATCCTCCTCCGCCGATGACGATACGATCACCCTTCACTACTACATCGGCGATGGACAAAGCAGAGATACGGCTAATACGTACGTATGCTCCGTCACCAAGTCCTTGACAACCTCGACAAGTGCTATTAACAGCATTTACATTTCCGGCTCTACCTCTAAGCTGGGCAGCGGTATCATGCTTGATGATATTGGTTTCGGCTTCACATCTAACGGCAGCTGGAAACTTCCGGTTACTTCTGAGGAGTAATCGGCAATAGAGGGCGGAGCTTCCGGGATTAAAGATCTGCGAGGCTCCTCCCCCGTGATAATACCGATAGTTTCAAAACGGTATACATAGCCGAAGCGGCTGAAAACTCTTGCTTTTGGGTTTTCAGCCGCTTTTATATTTTATTGGCAACGCCAACATCGTTCGCCAAAGGCAAGCATCATTCAAAAACGCACCTCCATCAGCCGACAAGGGAGCGTTTTTTCTGCCTTGCAGTCGCACCGCAATTCTACGCTGCATGCGGAAGAAATATAAAAGAATAATATTTATACAAATGCCCTTGTATGGATTTTAATTTTTGAGTTTGTACGCTTTCATTAGGAACTGATTTGTAAAAAACACTAATGTAATCCTCAATGTTATACATAAATCCTCCTCAAAAGAGTAAAGGGGACGGCGCATCTAGGCGCAATCTCTAAATCCTCATATCCCTTTAACGCATAAGAGGGTAGCTCAGTTTTTTTGAACTTGAGCTACCCTCTCATTTTGTTTTTCGGTTTGCGCCTAAATGACGCGCCCCATTTTGTTTTTCGGTTGCATCTAAACGACGCAGCTTTTTTATCGACTAACCGATATTTTCACTACATCGTTAAGCCAAGATTATTCATTTTGAGGTTGTTCACCTTTTGTGTATGTAATATTAGTCATCTACATTATTTTTTTGAAGCATCTTCGGTGCCAACCTCAGGAAGTCCAAAAAGTTTTCTGAAGAAGTTGATTATAGCCTGCCAGAATCTCTCAAATGCACTCATCTCTTCCTTGCCCTCATCCTCATCGATCGAAGTGTCGGGTGTAGGAACAGGATCGGGAGCAACTTCGGGAAGCTTATCGCCTTCGGTCGCACCGCAAATCTCACAAGTCTTAGGAGCTTCTGTTGTAGCATCCTTCCATGTATGTCCGGGAGCAAAGCCCGTGTTAGGCTGAGTATCAAAATCTCCGCAACCATGGTCGCAGTAAGCAGTCTTTGTACCATCCTCGGTGCAAGTTGCATTACCGTCGTGAACATAGTTGGTGAAGGAATGGCCGAGAGCTTCTCCGTAGAATTCGCCGCAGTCAACACACTTCTTAGGATTATAACAGGTTGCAACACCTCCGCTATGTCCTCGAGCCTCAATCGTACAAGTCTGGCGAGAAAGCTCGGTACCGCAAGCTGAGCAGTATGTTACCTCGTCAAGGCTACCGCTATTTACACAATCGGGTGCCACAATATTTTCCTGAACAGTTTCACCGAGAGTGTGGCCAAGGGCATCAACTGCTGACTGAGCAACGAGAACCTCATCACAGACAGAGCAGTGCGTACCTTCGGTAAGACCGCTTGCAGTGCAAGTAGGATCTACCGCCTTGTCTATAACCTCGGTATGTCCAAGTGCGGGAACAATCTCCTGCTGGACAAGAATATCTCCGCATATAGCACACTTTTTACCTTCGGTAAGACCTGTTGCAGTACAAGTAGGAGCTATAGCCTCGTCTATGACCTCGGTGTGACCCTTAATAGGCATCACTTCCTGCTCTGCGGTAACTGTGCCACAAACCGAGCACTTCTCGCCGTCAGTAAGACCGGTCTCTGTACAAGTAGCATCCTTACCGGAAACAACTACAAGTGTGTGATCTGCCAAAGAGCCGTATTCCTTACCGCAGGCAGAACAGATCGCCTTGTTTTCACAAGTCGCTGTGCCGCCGGTACATTCGTGCTCACCGCAAATTGTACAGTGTCCGTCAACAAAGCTATGATCGTCGCATACAAGTATGGGTATAATAACGTCATCTACGCTAACCTCTACAAACTCGTCGCCATCCTTCACATAGAGCTTATCGCAGCCTGTGCAGGTGTAGAACTCCACATTACCGGGAGTGGTATAAGTGGGATCAACAGCGGGATATCTCTGTGACTCGCTCGAATAATCGTGGTAATTCTTGAACTGTCGAAGTTCGGGAGTATCCGCAAGCTGATCATCTATATCATAATCACCGTTAAGAATAGTCTGTGCAAGCTCGTTAATGCCGGGATAAGAGAATTCGTAATAAGGTGAAGCGATAATGGTGTCAGCGTACTTCTTAACAGAAATCACCGACTGCTCGGTACAACTGCTATCGTCGAACACAACAGCTACCGCAACCTCATCACTTATAGAGTCGGCGGAAAGATCAATGGAAAGAATATATCTTCCGTCATCATCCTTCGCGAGCGAGGACAACGGAGTCTTAACTACTGTACTGTCAGCATATTTGATAACCGCATAGCTATCTGCGGGAGCATTCTCAAACTTGCCGTACATACGAAGACCTACCTCGTCGGAAAGCTCGAGGTTATAGCTATCAAAGTCACCGTATTCATCGGTTACAGCAATAGCCTCAACCTCATCTATCTTCTCGTTAATAGCCAAGATATAAGAGTCAATAGTATCCTGATCAGCATCAGTGTCCATAAGAAGTTGCTTCATAGCATCAAGTCTTGACTGTTTGAGCTCCGACTCGCCAACTCCATCAACTTCTATTGCATCAAGCGTCTTATACGCTTCAAGGAGCGCGGAACGGTCAACCGCTTCAACGGCACCTGTTGTACAGGTGATCTCGTATATAGAAGCGTTGGTTGTGTCCGTCTCATTAGCAAAGGTTATTCTGATCTTCTCTGCAACCACTCCGCCAAGCGAGGTGACAGTAGGAGCTGCTGTAGGAGCTATCTCGAGTCCGGAAACAACAGCAATCCAAACACCGTCAACGTAAACTTCTATTTTGGTATTGTTACTTCTCGAAACTGTATCTCCAAGATAGAAGGGATAGAAGGACATAGTATAGAGAGGACATTCACTGTCGAGAGTAATCTCAACGGTAAAATACGTAGGAGCGCCGGCTATTGCAAATCTTGTGCTTGTCGTATCTCCATCAAACGCATAGGTAAGAGGACCTGCGCCGGGATGAAGACTGCCGTTGCCGAGAACAAGCTGATCGTCGGTTCTGTTAGCAAGAACATTGGATTCTACGTCCTCTTTGCTGGCGGTGTCCTCATATGTAAATCCAAGACACTCTATCTCACGAATACTTACGTTTTTGTTGAGTCCGTTAGTATTCTTGAATGTGATTCTGATCTTGCTTCCGACAGCACCGTTAAGATAAGTGTCAGTGCTGTCCTGAGCTTCTATAACTAAGCCTTCAACAACGGTAGTCCATACACCGTTATGGTAAACTTCGACTTTCGTCTCATTACTTATCGGGTCCGCATTATCGTAGTAATAAGGATACAAGCTCATTCCGTAAAGTTTATATACGTTATCGAGCTCTATCGTAAGAGAATACTCGTAGTTGCCCTCCGAGTTCGCACTGTCGTAAACAGCGTATCTTGATGTTTTTGAGTAGTCGCCGTCAAACGCATACTCAATATGGGGTACGCTACTGTGAAGCGTTGCGCCCTCAATCGTAACCTGATCCGCGGTAGTGCCGAGAAGAATATTTTCGGTAGCAACCTTTGCACCGATCACCTCATAACCGGTACAGGTCATCTCACTGATACCGATGTAATTGGCAGTAGAACGCTGACCCGATACGCAGAATCGAACCTTCTCCGCTTCAGCACCGCCGAGATTGAACGTGATTTTTGACACGCCCTCATCATAAGTCTTGTTAACAACCTCTGTCCATACACCGTTGCGATAAGTGTAAACGGTGAAGTCAACGCCCGATAGATCGGCAGAGGTGTACTCTACCACAAGATCTTCAAGAGCAAACACCTTGCCGCCGAAATCGAGAGTACCGTCAGCCGCTTTACCCGAGTTGGTAGCAAATCTGCCGGGATCCGCCCAACCGCCTAAACCGTCGGTAATATATTCGTACTTCTTCCATGCCGAACCGTCAGTAGAATCTGTAGCAGTAAACACATAACCGTTAAAGACGTTTTCTTTTGCCTCGAGAGAAACAGTATCTACAGCTACACCGGTAAGCTGAATTTCGTTAATAGATATTGAATTACCAGACACGGGTGTGTCCATTCTTATCCTAATAAGCTGTGCCTTGACAAGAGAACAGTCAATAGCAATATAATTTCCGTTTGCATCGGATTTGCGCAATTCAAGTATTTCTTCAGTAGAGTTAAGCTCCTTAATAACGGTCCACTTACCGTTAGCAAAGACTTCAATCTTTACGTGCTGTCCCATATTGTTTGCGATGGTAGACCAACCATTGAAGTCATATATCTTTAACTCTCCGAGCACAAAGGTGGCAGGAAGAAACGCAAGTCCCTCAAGCACATCATTTTCAGTCTGCTTAGTAGAGAATCTACCGGTAGAGGTGTTGAAGTCACCGTCGGTAAGCTTACCGTAATCGCCGTAAGTATCACTGCTGTGCTTGTAAGCTTCAGCTTCCTCTGTATAAACGAACGTAACATTTTCAAGAATGTTGGCGGAATTATAATCAACAGTTCCTGAAGATACGTTGTAAACACCAATCTTTACAATCTCGCTCTCTTCGCCATATTTGTTAACAGCAGAAACACCGTAGATGTTAGTTTTTACATAAGTGCTATCTACGATAATGGGATAATTACTCTCGCTTACGAGCGACCATTCGCTTGCAGCATTAGGTTTACTGTAAAGTCTGTATTTTGCGGAATATTCATTACTCTTAATAACAACCTGAAGCTCATCATCAACTATGCTTGCATTTACATCAAGAACAGGAGATGAAATATCATCAGGATTTCTGTAAGCAAGTGCTCTTGCACTCTCTGAACCGTCATAGCCTACCGCAGTGACCGCAAACGTCATTCTCGCATTTTCGAATCCGCGAGGCTCATACACAAAGCTCGTATCTGTTGTAGAGGTAAGAAGAGTGTAATCGGGAGCATCTTCCTTAGCTACGTAAACATTGTAAGCTACAGCATCATCCGATGCCGACCATGTAAGTGTGGATGCACCGAGCACCTCGCTTGAAAGCGCAAGGCTCTCAACAGCCTCAGGTGCATGCTCCTCAGTGAAGCCCCAAATGTAATAAGTCTCACCCGACTCGGTAGCAAAGGTGATGAGATCTTCACCGGTTACGGTGTAAGATACTGCTTTGCCGTCACTGTCGGTTACGATAGCATCCTCAATACCGGAATACTTGACAGCAAGATCTCCGCCCTTGAGCGACTTGATATTAAAGGATGTTGCAAGTCCGTCAGCCCATTTGGCACTTACCTCGAAATTACCTCTGGCTACAAGACCTGTATAAGAGCCGTTTGCCCAAGCCGAAGGAATAGCCGCCAAAGGCTCTACATAGCCTGCGTGAGATTGAAGAAGCATCTCGGCAATACCGGCTGTTCCGCCGAGGTTACCGTCGATCTGGAACGGGGGATGAAGGTCCCAGAGGTTGGTAGCCGTGTTAACTTTAAGGAGCTGCTCTAAGAGGTCATATGCTCTCTCTCCGTCCTGAACTCTCGCCCAGAGATTGAGTCTGTGAGCCACGCCCCAACCGGTTGCTTCGTCACCGCGCTCGGTGAGTGTATACTTTGCCGCATCCATCCAAGCGGGAGTAGTTCCGTTGATAAGATTGCCGGGATAAAGGCCTACAAGCTGAGAAATATGTCTGTGAGTATATTCACCCATATCACCGTAGTACTCTTCCTCAAAGAACTCTTTTACCTGACCGGAAAGACCGACTCTGATAGGATCGTACTTGTCTATCTGCTCAAGCACAGTCTGAAGAATTGCGTAGTCCTCGTGCGAGGTATCATCGGTGCTTATTCCCAGCTCTTTTGCCGCAAGGAGAAGGTTGTAGTTGTTCTGATATGCAAATGACTGCGCATAAGCAGCACCCTTATCGGTGAAGTACCATACACCGTTTACGTACTGCTCGGGAGAGTCGGAATAAACAGCTATGTAATTTCCGTCAGTATCCTCTTTCACCATCTTGGTGATAAAGCGGGCCGCCTCAACGAGAACGGGATACACGACCTCTCTAAGTAGCTCTTCGTCCTGAGTATATGCGAAATATTCCCAGAATAGCTGTGTGGTAAATCCAAGGTTACCGATAGACTCGGAGCCGTAAACGTCGCTGACATAACCGCCGGTGGCGATAGACCAACCGTTGCCGCCATCCTTGTCGAGCATATCACTGTTATAAGTCCTTACAGCGCTGGTAGCACCCTGCTCTGCCTTGGACATATACGCCTGATTATACTCAACGTAAGCCTCGAAGGTCTCGGCAATATTGGTAGAGAATGCGGGCCAATAATTCATCTGCACGTTGATGTTATGCCAATATCCGCTCGACCACGGTGAGTGGTTGTATCTGTTCCAAACACCCTGAAGATTTGAAGGGAGAGCACCCGAACGGGAGGACGCAATAAGGAGATATCTTCCGTACTGGAAGTAGAGCGCCTCAAGATATGTGCTGCCCGAGCCATTCTTATAATTGGCAAGAAGCTCATCGGTAGTTAAAGCAAAATCATTCTCATCAAAATCAAGATCAAGAGATACTCTGCCGTAAAGCTCCTGATAATCAGCAAGATGTCTTTCCTTGAGTTCGTCATAGTCATAAGCGGAAGCCGCCTCCATATACCCTTCTACCTTTGCCATAGCATCGGCAAGAGTGGTTGTCCGGGTGGGCTTATTTGCCTGTGATGCGGTAAATGTCTCAGAGGAAAGCTCGTAATCGGTACCCATAGTAATTACTATGTAAGCACTCGTAGCATCGGAAACCGTAATAGTTCCGTCGGTACCACCGTCTTCATTTACACACGTGGTGGCTGTAACTGTGCCGTCGGAATACACGTTGTATAGACCTACAAAGTCTATGCCGAAATACTGGAGAGTACCTGACAGAACGATATTACCTACGTTACCCGTTACGGAAGATGTAACGGTGCCTGTCTTGCCGCCGTTATCTCCTGGGTTAGTCATATATTCCTGCTCATAAGGTACGGTGGGACGAAGAACGAAATCAAGCGCGCCGTCTTCAGATGCATCAAGCTTGATCACCATCACCTTATCGGGATAGGAAGTAAAGTACTCACGGCTGTACGTTACGCCGTTGTAGTTATATTTGACCGTGGATATCGCGGTCTTAAGATCAAGCTCACGGCTGTAATTTGTAACCGCAGAGTTCGTGTGACCGAAATCGATATAGGTCTCGGAGAAATTGTTAAGACCGTCGGTCGGTAAGGATGAATCGTTAACTATACGGTAGGGGTTAGCCAGCGTCTTTTCGGTGAGCTGGATACGCTCGGTCTCGGTTCTGCCAAAGAGATTGGCACCGAAGTAACCGTTGCCTATCGGGATAGACCATCTTTCCCAGTCGTCATTGAGATGTTGCTCAATAAGAGATGCACCTGAGCCGAAGTAGGTATCAACTTCATCGTAGCCCTCTGCCACGCCGTGCGAAGCCTCTTCGTCATAATAAAGTCGCATCGGAGCATCGCTCTCCGATACAGTGTGTTCAGCGACGTCATAAGACTCAGCAGCAAGGACAGGAAGTGACCCTGACATTACTCCAAAAGTCAGCGTTGCCGCTAAAATTGCGGATAAAAGCTTCTTTTTCATAGAATCCTCCGTAAAAATAAACAATTTTTTCGCTTACATGTTGATTTTAACAAACAAATATGCTAAAATCAATGTAAAAATATACATATATCATTGTAAAATCGGTCAGGAGAAAATATGGAACAGAAATTTGAGCAAAATATAGATATCGATGCTATCCCAAAAGCGCCAAGATATATCTATACAGTTGATTATATTTTTCCGAATCCGTTTCAGAGTGCCGCAGCATTTGTCAAAAGAAATGATGAAACGGGATTTCACGTACAGGAATTTTATGAAATATGCGTTATCAGCAAAGGCGAGGGGTATCACGTCATAGAGGATACCGTAGTCAGAGCGAAGATTGGGGATGTCTTTATCGTACCTCCCGGAAGGCGTCATGCCATTAGGGGCGGCAGAAGCGTTGATATTCACTACATGCACCTATCTCCGAAATTCTTTGAGCAATACCTTGACCGAATGACAGAGTTACCCACATTTCTCAGTCTTTTTGAGATAGAACCGCTTATGCGAGTCAGAGGAGATACGTACAGGCATCTATACTTAGAGGAAGCACCACTAAAAGAGGTAACAAAGCTTATAGAATCGCTTGAGGGAATGTGGCAATATGACCCCGCAAGCAAGCTTATAGTGGAAGGATACATAATAATCATCTTAACTATTTTCTGCCGAGAATATGAGAAATTGCAAACGACAATTGGCAAAAACGCAAGTAATGACAAATTCTTTATGGACAGCATCTCTTATGTTATCAAAAATTATAACAAGCGATTAACCATAGATGAACTCGCACACACCGCAGGATTATCACGCACATCCTTTATCAAGCGTTTTCATGATACGACAGGAAAATCACCGAAGCAATTTATAATGCACCTGAGAATTTCGGCGGCAAAAAAGCTACTCTTAAACTCGGACCGTTCTATAAACAAAATTGCCGAGGAATGCGGCTTCTATGACGCGGCACATTTCATAAAAGCTTTCACTAACGTGACGGGAATGTCACCTGTTACATATAAAAATGAAAAAACTGATAATGAAACGCTATATCAAACATTGATAGATTAATAATTACAATGTTATCTTTGCTTATGTAGAATTTCTTCTCCAATTAAAATTACAAACTAAAAGACGACAAAACCGATGTATAATACGATTTTTTATTTGTAAAATGCGTTTTTCAAGTACGCAAAACCGAGCGTATCATGCAATAAGTGCCTTTTCGTTTGCCGTTGCGAAAAATGTAGATTTGTGCCGATACGCGCTCCTCCTGTCCGATTTTGAAAATCAAACCTTTCAAAATCAAAAAACGACAGGAGGATACACGCATGAAATATGCACCTAAAAAGGTTTATGTACGCAGTACGAGATTATGTATGCGTAGATGCGATGGGCAACTTATTCAGACCGAATTATGTTACAACCCACTTCAGCATTCTCCTCCGTCAGCACGGACTTGAGAAAATACGTTTCCATGACCTTCGCCACTCCTGTGCAACTCTACTGCTTTCAAACGGCGAGGAAATGAAGAAAATCCAAAGTTGGCTTGGTCACTCCACCATCATGATCACCGCAGACACTTACACGCACCTCGATGCACAGAGCAAGAGAGGTAGTGCAGCCATCATCGAAAACGCTCTCGCCATCACAATCTAACAGATCAAAAATTGATACGCAGTAAGCAAACCTGCTAAGAAAAGTCAATAGGTTTTTCGAAAATAATTGAGAAAAATTTTGAGGCAATAGGAGAAGCACCAAAAGGGCGAAAACAGATAAAATTTTTCGCCCGAGAGGTATTCGGTTGTATGTAATTAGGCTTCTAATTCACGGTACAGCTCGGTGACCTTGCCGTAGTAAATGCGAAGGAATTTGTTAATGCCGGCGACCATGGCTTCCTTGCCGCATTTACCTTCGGAACGCTTTTTCTGTATAAAGT
>CAYWPS010000013.1:0-35699 GCA_964460165.1 uncultured Ruminococcus sp.
ATCAAGACCGGAGGTCTCCCCGTCGGTCAGCTTATATCTCGTCATGAACTCGTTGGGCGCGACCTCCATAAGTCTTCCGCAAAGGAGCATGGCGATTTCCTCTATATCGAGTATCTGGTCGCGTATCGCGCCGGTCATAGCGAGATTTTGTCCGACTCTCTCGTCCTCAAACTTAGGCCAGAGAACACCGGGCATATCCAGGAGATCTAGCCCGATATCCGTGGGTACCCATTGCTTATTGAGGGTAACGCCGGGACGGTTTTCGACCTTAGCTTTTTTGCCGCCTGCCAGTCTGTTTATGAGAGACGACTTGCCCACGTTGGGTATTCCGACTATCATAGACTTCAGCTTTCTGCCCGCCATGCCTTTGTTCTGGTATCTTTCCAGCTTCTCGGACATGACGGTCCTTACCGCGTCCTCAAGCGCGCCTATTCCCGCGCCTGTGTTATTATCTATAACCACCGCGGTCACACCGCTTTTTTTATAATATTCGACCCACTCTCTCGTCACGTCGGGGTCAGCGAGCGCTGATTTTGTGAGCACTGCTATTCTCGGCTTCGTGCCGAGCAGCTTTTCTATTTCCGGGTTCTTCGAGCTGTACGGGATCCTCGCGTCGAGAAGCTCGAGCACAAGGTCCACCTGACCGAGACTTTCCTGCATCAGACGGCGGGTTTTCGCCATATGCCCCGGGAACCACTGTATTGGATTTGATGACATAGTCTTTTCCTTATTCTATTTTTCCGAATGTGCTGAAGGGGTAGAAGCGCAGCACTACCTTACCTATTATGGCATCCTCGTGGAGCGTTCCGACCGCGCGGGAGTCTGCCGATACCGTTCTGTGATCTCCCATAACGAATATATGACCTTCGGGCACCTTTATTTCGTAGTATTCGTCCTCCACCATATCTGTTACGATCGGCATAAGGGCGGCGGACGGATAGACGGAATATTCGTAATTGCTCGTGCTGAAGTATACGTAGGGCTCGTCAAGCTTTACGCCGTCCACGTATACGTCGGTCTTTGTGAATTTGACAGTTTGTCCGCCAACGGCTATAACTCTCTTTACGACCGGATCCTCGTCCGTCTTTCTTATGTCGAAATCCACGGTTTTATCGTGTATAACGACCACGTCACCGCACTTAGGGGTGTAGAGGAAGTTTGTGAGAAGCAGTCTTTCTTCGTCCTGCAGAGTATTCTGCATCGATGTACCGTCTACGACGGAATATCTGAAAAAGAAGGAAGTAATGATGAATAGCGCGGCAAGCGTAAATACGAAAAGCTCGACAAATTCAAACAGCGATTCGACGCGCCTTGGCTTATCCGGACTCTCTGCTTTTTTTGCTTTTTCTGACGAGGGAAGCGCGGGATGCTCCTCCGTTTCATCGCCATCGTCAATGGGTGAGCCGCATTCTTCGGGCTCGACCTCGGCACCCGCTTCATCGGCGGTGTCCTCGCCGTCCTCCTCTGAGACGCTTGCTCCGGACGCCGTAAGCGCTTCGTCATCATTTGCTTTCTCGCCGTCGCTCATATCCTCGGAGCCGGGCTCGGTGAGCTGTTCCTGCTCGTCTTCGGCATTTTCGACGCTTGCCGTACCGTTTTCAACGTCATCCGCAGCATCGCCTGCAGGCTCGGGAGAAATTTCATTCGGCGTTGCTTCTTCGATAGGTATATCAAGTTCGTTATTCATAAGCTCGTCATCTTTCAAAGGTAATTCACCTCCGCACATACTGATTCATCTTACATTTTACCATATTTAAAATAAAATTACAAGACGGATATCGATTATTTTTTCTTTTGAAACGGCAAATATTTCGGGGCAAATAAATTATTTTGCTTTTTTTGAAAAAACTATTGATTTTTCACAAACTTTATGATACAATAGTTACAACTGTGCGTATGCCTGTTTGCATACAATGGTATATTTTCAGAACAGTCCTCTGCACGCTCTGCACGAATGTTCGTAGTATAAGGAGGGCCATATAATGGAAAAGATCCAGGCTTTTGTAAATGAGCAGCTTAAGACTGAGGTTCCTCAGTTCAGCATTGGTGATAGCGTAAAGGTTTATATCCGCATCACCGAGGGAGAGAAGACCAGAACCCAGATGTTCGACGGTACCGTTATCGCTAAGCATGGCGGCGGAATCTCCGAGACATTCACCGTCAGAAGAGTATCCTACGGTGTCGGCGTTGAAAAGACTTTCCCGATCCATTCTCCCAACGTTGAGAAGGTTGAAGTATATCGCGTAGGTAAGGTTCGCCGTGCTAAGCTCTACTACCTCAGAGGCAGAGTTGGTAAGGCAGCTAAGGTTAAGGAGAAGAAGTAATCTTCTTGCCCCCGCGTATGAAATAACCGCTATGCGAGACAACTTGCATAGCGGTTATTTCTTTATTTACCGGAGTGCTGGCGACCTTACGCCATCCTGTCGCTGAGCTTCTCTCCGCCGAGTATATGGAAGTGAAGGTGCTTTACGGATTGACAGCCGTTCTCACCGATATTGCTGACTATTCTGTATCCGTCCTTAAGACCGAGTCTTTCGGCAATTTCAGGTATAACGGTGAAGATGTGGGCGACAACGTCCGAATTCTTTGAGCAGATCTCATCGGCGGATGCGATGTGCTCCTTGGGAACGACGAGGCAGTGTACGGGCGCTTGGGGAGCTATGTCAAGAAATGCGTAGCACTTTTCGTCCTCATACACCGTATTCGAGGGGATATCTCCGTTGATAATAGCGCAGAATAAGCAGTTCATATTAATTCTCCTTAGGGTAAAATTCATTTTACTACATTCTATCATAAATCAATTGGAAATTCAATAGAAAATCGGTATAAATATGAGATATATACAATGCAGCCTGCCTGAATATCCGGTCCGTGAGGATATGTGGGATGCTCTCGCGCGCGAGAGCCGTCCTATCGTGGTCTACGGAATGGGTAACGGAGCGGATAAGCTTATCGAAAGATTTAAAAAATACGGCATTAAGATCTCCGATTTCTTCGCGTCAGACGGTTTTGTCCGCGGGCATACCTTTCACGGAATGAGAGTCAAGTCCTTCAGCGAGGTAAAAGAGACCTATCCCGAGTTCGTCATCGTTCTTTCCTTCGCGTCAAACAGGACGGAGGTTCTTGAGATGCTGGAGGCTATCGATTCCGAGCATGAGATGTACGTGCCGGATATGCCCGTCGCGGGCGAGGAATACTTTGACAGAGAGTTCTATAACTCGCACTACGGGGATATAGTCAGAGCGTACGGACTTTTCGCCGATGAGGATTCCAGAAATGCCTACGCAAACATAATAAACTACAAGCTATTTGGAAAAATGCGGTATCTTACGGATGCTTTTTCCACCAAGGATGAGCTATACTCCGAGATATCCTCCGCATGTATAGAGACGTTCGTAGACGCGGGAGCGTACAACGGCGATACTGCCAAGGAGGCGATAGAGTATTTTCCCGACCTTCGTGAGATAATAGCGATAGAGCCGGATCCAAAGAATTTCAAGAAGCTTGAAAAATTCAGTAAAACCGTCTCCGCACCTATCGTCAAAGCGGTTAACGCTGCAGTTTGGAGCAGTGACGGAGCAGGTGAGTTTTCCTCATCGGGAAACCGTAATTCATCCATATCCTCAACCACCTCTTATCAGCACAAGGATACCGACGTGTCGCTTATATCGGTTGACTCACTCGGCTTATCTCCGGACTATATAAAGTACGACGTGGAGGGGGCAGAGCTGGAAGCGCTTATCGGATCTCACGGCACGATCGAGGATGCGCGGCCTACCTTGCTCGTATCGCTATACCATAGGAGCCGCGATATATTTGAAATACCGAATTATCTCGGCGAAAAATATCCATTTTACAGAATGGTTCTCCGCAGGCTGAAATGTCTTCCCGCGTGGGAAATAGATTTGTTGCTTTTCAATACTTGAAAAAATCAAGCTTATATGCTACAATAAATAAAAAAACGAAAGTGCGTTTATATGAAAAGACCCGAGCTTCTTGCACCCGCCGGTAATTTTGAAAAGATGAAGGCGGCGATCCTTTACGGCGCAGACGCGGTTTATCTCGCGGGCGAAATATTCGGTATGCGCGCCGCGGCAGACAACTTTACTATCGAGGAGCTTTCCTCGGCGGTAGAGTACGCGCATGAGAGAAACGTAAAGGTTTATCTCACGGTTAACACTATGCCGAGAGAAAATGAGTACAGTCTGCTCAAGGATTACTTCCGAAAATTAAAAAATATAGAAATTGACGCCCTTATTATAGCAGATATCGGTGTCCTCATGCTAGCGCGTGAAATGCTGCCGGAAAAGCAGATCCACGTCTCTACTCAGGCGTGCTCCGTTTCCGCCGCAGACTGCCGCGCGTGGCACTCTCTCGGTGCTTCGAGAGTCGTTCTCTCAAGAGAGCTCACCCTTGATGAGATAAGGGCGATAAAGGCTAATATCCCCGAGGACCTCGAGATAGAGTGCTTTATCCACGGTTCAATGTGTATTTCCTACAGCGGCAGATGCCTGCTTTCAAATCACATAGTCGGCAGGGATGCCAACCGCGGCATGTGCGCTCAGCCCTGCCGTTGGAACTACACCGTCAGAGGCTATGAGATAACCGAGGAGAAGCGTCCTGACTGTGTTATGCCCATTGAAGAGGTAAACGGCGAGACATTCATTATGGCAAGCCGCGATACGTGCACCATAGAGCACGTTCCCGAGCTTATCGAGGCAGGCATCGACTCATTCAAGATAGAGGGAAGAATGAAGTCTGCATACTACACCTCGGTGGTTACCAATACTTATAAGATGGCGATCGATTCGTATTGTAGCGGAAATTACGAGTATGATCCCGCTTGGTACCGCGAGCTTGAGTCTGTCAGCCACAGAGATTATCACACGGGCTACTATTTCACGGATTCACATACGGACGCCAATACCGCCGATACCACGGGATATATCAGGGATAAGGCATATCTTGCCGTCGTTGTTTCATACGATGAAGTGACGGGCGAGGCGCTTATGACGCAGAGAAACAAGATGATCAAGGGCGACCGCATCGAGCTTCTCACACCGGGCAGGGTCGGTCAGCCCCTCACGGTGTGCGAGCTCTATGATGAGGAGCACAACGAGATCGACGGCACCCCTCACCCGTACATGACCTTTTATATGAAGATGCCATTCGCGGTAAGACCCGGTGATATCATCCGCGCGTCCTGATCAATCTTTACTTGGAGAAAAAATGAAAGAACTTCTTGAAATACTCAAGGTGATATTCCTCGGTCTTGTCGAGGGTATAACCGAGTGGCTGCCCATAAGCTCTACGGGGCACATGATACTCTTTGACGAGTTTTTGCGCCTTAACGTTTCCGATGGCTTCAAGGAAATGTTCCTTGTGGTCATACAGCTGGGAGCGATCCTTGCGGTTCCGGTTATATTCCGGAAAAGGCTGTTCCCGTTTTCCAAGGAATCGACCCACGAGGAAAAGCGCAGAATATGGAGTCTTTGGTTTAAGGTCGCTGTTGGCGCGGCACCTGCCGCAGTGCTCGGGCTGATCCTCGATGACTTTCTCGACGAGTACCTTTACAACTACGTTGTAGTTGCCGCTATGCTGGTAGTTTACGGCGTGGCGTTCATAGTGGTAGAGAAATATAAGAAGAATAAGGAATACCGCATAGAAGACGTATATGATATAACTTACAAAGATGCCTTGATAATAGGCTGTTATCAGACACTGTCTCTTATTCCGGGCACCTCGCGCTCGGGCTCGACTATCCTCGGCGGTATGCTCACGGGTGTTTCTCGCACCGCGTCGGCTGAGTTTTCCTTCTTCTTAGCCATACCGATCATGCTCGGCGCATCGCTTCTTAAGGTATTGAAGTTCGTCCTTGCGGGCTTTACCGCAACACCTCTTGAGCTTCTTTTTCTTATCATTGGAATAGCGGTATCCTTCATAGTTTCGGTATTTGTTATCGATTTTCTCATGAGCTTTGTGAAAAAGCATAGCTTCAGCGCGTTTGGAGTATACAGAATAGCCCTCGGCGTACTTGTTCTGAGTTATTTTCTGATAAGATCCTTCGCTTTATAAAAATTACCTTAATTTTATAATAAAAAATCCATCGCCGTCTTTGAAGTGAACCAAAAGGTCAGACACTTTTGGTGTATATCACTTTGCTTAGCGATGGATTTTTGTTTCAATAAGGCTTACGCTTCAGGGGTGTTTTAATTGGGAAGCGTACTCTTTTTCGGTTGCGCTTAAATGAAGCGCACCTTCTACGCGAAAAAATCAATGCCCGATTCCTCTTATTACGTCCATAGTTCTGATACGAGGATTAATAAACTCCGTTTCCTCAAGGGAGAAGGGAAGCTCCGCATTGCCGTCGAGCCTGATAAGCGCCATATTGCGCTTGAGAATATCAACACCGTCTTCGATCGCCAGCCTGATTTTCTCATTCTCTATCTCGGCGCGTCTTTCTATGATAGAGTCGAGCTTGCCGAAGGCGTTTACGAGCTTTGCCGCAGTTTTAGGGCCTACGCCCTTTATGCCCGGAATATTGTCCGAATTATCTCCGACAAGACATTTGAAGTCGAGGTATAACGATGGGTAAACGCCGTATTTTTCGCGTATGTAACTTTCGTCGCAGGTCACGGAGCATTTGCCTCTGTACCTTATGACCTTAACCTTGTCGGTGATCAACTGGAAATAGTCGCTGTCAAACGAGGAGATAAGCACCTCGGAGTCATTGCCGTACTTTAACGCGTAAGCAGCTATAACGTCGTCGGTCTCGCAAACGGTCGTTTCCGTATGCTTGATTCCCATATAGTCGAGTGCCTCGTAGACTAAGGGCAGCTGCGAGAACGGGTTTTCCTCCTCGGGCACCTCGGAATAGTCCGGTCTGTTAGCCTTGTACTCTAAGAGTATATCCTTTCTCGGATTTTGCTTCTCTCCGTCGAACATTATGCAAAGATGGGTTGGCGAATATGCCTCCGCAAGTCTGTTTACTGCGCCGATGAAGCCTATGACGCCCTGTATTGCCTGACCCTTGAGACCTATAATTCTCGACGGCATGCCGAAGAACATCTGGAAGAGTAGATTGTGTCCGTCAATTATAAGTAATCTGTTCATCATTACCTCAATAAAAGCCCACCTTGGCCGAAACCACCGACCAAAGCGGGCATTGAATTTTAGATCCGTCAGCAGAATTCTATCCTGCCGTCGTCGCTCATGGACGATATTCTTGCCAAAGACTCAACTCTGTATCCCATACGGCGTATATCGTCTCCGCCTCCCTGGTAGATCTTTTCGATAGCGGCTCCGCAGCCTACCACGGCAGCGCCGGAGATCTTACACAGCGAGATAAGAGCCTTCATCGCGCTTCCGTTAGCGAGGAAGTCGTCGATTATAAGTACCCTGTCGTCCGGTGATATAAAGCATTTTTTTGCTATTACGTTGTACTCGTGTCCGTGAGTGAAGGAGACGACCTTGGTTGCGAAGAACTCGTCGCTTACCTTATTTACGGAGCTTGATTTTTTCGCAAACAGAACGGGAACGCCGAAATGACGCGCTACAAGACACGCGATTCCGATGCCTGAGCCGTCGATCGTGAGGATCTTGGTTACGCCGCAGTCCTTGAACATCTCGTACCACGCCTCACCGCATTTTGAGACAAGCTCAACGTCTATCTGGTGATTAAGAAAGCTGTCTACCTTGATTACGTTTCCGGGAAGGACAACTCCGTCCTTCAATATCTTTTCTTCGAGCAATTTCATATCCTTCCTCCTTATTCGTTAATTCTTGACCAATCTATTGGCCGTTCATTCATTGCGCGGAGATACTCGTTGGCTTTACCGAAATGGTTTGAGCCGAAGAATCCTGCGTATGCTGACAGCGGACTTGGATGCGCGCACTCGAGCACGAGGTGCTTTTTATTCGTGATAAGCGCCTTTTTTGCCCTCGCGTTTCCGCCCCAGAGCATAAACACCACGGGTCTTTGCTTTTCGTTCATAAGCTCGATAATGCGGTCTGTAAGCGTTTCCCATCCTCGCCCCTTGTGACTCTGCGGCGCGCCCTCGCGTACCGTAAGCGTGGTATTTAAGAGGAGCACGCCTTGCTTAGCCCATCCGACGAGCTCACCGCACTCCGGCGCGTCTATACCGAGCCCGTCCTTTAACTCCTTGAATATGTTTTTTAAGGAAGGGGGCTGCGGAGTTCCTCGCTTTACCGAGAAGCACAGACCGTGAGCCTGTCCCTCGCCGTGGTAGGGGTCTTGTCCGAGAATAACGACTCTGGCATCCTCGTACGAGGTATACTTAAGAGCGTTGAATATATCGTTCATAGGGGGATATACGCGTTTTGAGAAATACTCGGTTTTTAAAAACTCACGCAGGGAAAGATAATAGTCCTTTTTGAATTCGCCGCCGAGTAGCGAATCCCAATCGTTTCCGATATGTACCATACGCCCTCCTTTCATTTCTCCAATTAAATTATATCACCACTTAAAACGAAAATCAACAAAAAACCCGAAACTTTTTAAGGCTTCGGGTGTAGATAAAAGTTATTCAATTTATACAAATACGGTTTCGATGACCTTTTTGCAGTTTGGCGGTGAGTACTGCCACGAGTCTATATGTGTTACGCTATCTGTGTCTATGAAGTATTCGAGCTGCTCGGGATACTCCTCGGCATCGTGAGAATCGATGATTATCAGCTTTATCTTCATTTTCTCTGGTATTATGGATTTTATATATACAGCTGCGGTCTGACCGGGGTGCACGTCATCACGGTATTCCGCAAGCCCTGCAAGATTCGGTCTGAGCTCTATGAATACGCCGTAGCTCTCCACGCTCCGGATAACGCCTCTTACGGTCTGCCCCTCGTTGAAGAGCGATGCGTTCTCGCTCCAGCTGCCGAGCAGCTCTCTTTCGGATACGTAGATACGCCCCTTGGAGTCTATGCTTTTTACTACCGTGTGTATCATATCGCCAACCGCGAGCCTCACTGACGGATGCGCTATCCTCGAGACCGAAATGGAGTCTATTGAGAGCAGGGAGGTGATGCCGCAGCCGATATCCACGAACGCGCCGAAGTTTTCAAGATGCGTTATTTTTGTTGGGATAATATCGCCCGGGATAAGAGTGGATATGTAGTTCAGCATACATTCCATTTGCGCGGCTCTGCGAGACAGAATAACAGTCCTGTCACCTCCGGCAGAGCTTTCAAATCCGATCACCTTGAAGCATACCGTCTTTCCGACACGGGTCAGCACGGCGATATCCTTTATTTCTTCTCCCTCTCTCACGTATTGTACCTCGTCGCGGGGGATTATACCGCGTATTTTCGGACCGAGATCCACGTGCAGGTTAAAATTATGGTCGCAGAGGATCACGCCTGATTCGAGAATAACGCCTCGCTCAAGCGCCGCCTCAAGCCCCTCGGGGCCAGACGTGTACTCGTGGTTTTTCAAAGTGGACATTAACGCGCCCTCGGGCATATACTTGTTCATTCAGCTTTACCGTTCCTTATTGATTTTAAATGGCAGATATCCTGCTGTTTGAGGATATGATAAAGCGAATTAAAATATGACGCTCAGTCTTATTTAAAAGTACGTACGGTGATCCTTAAAGCGTTAGGCTCGTTCGCTCAGCCTATGACTCCGCTGCCGGTCAGACCGAAGCTTACCTGTATTGCGTTGTTGACGACCCGCATGGTTGCATCGTCGAGGTGTCCCATCTTTTCTTTAAGTCTTTGCTTGTCGAGCGTGCGTATTTGCTCCAGAAGGATCACGCTGTCCTTGGAGAGCCCTACGTCGGGCGCTGATACGTCGATATGCGTCGGAAGCTTTGTTTTTCCCATTTTGGAGGTTATAGCCGCGGCGATAACCGTAGGGCTGTACCTGTTTCCGACGTCGTTCTGTACTATCAGCACGGGGCGAAGCCCGCCTTGCTCACTTCCTATGACGGGGCTTAGATCCGCGTAAAATATGTCACCGCGTCTTATAGTCATTTTTATTTTCCTTTCGGCTTTGCATAAAATAGAGTGAAAAAACGAGAAGGTCCGAGCTCATCTATATTCTTGCCCCATGTGGTAAATTTAAAACGTTCCTTCAGAAAATTCCTCACTTTTATTTTATGCACGAATAGAGAAAACGGCTATCGCCTAATATAGCGATAGCCGTCGGGATGGGTGGCTTACACGCTGTGCTCCAACGCCTCGTCCTCGTCTCTGAAAAGCAGAGAAATGCACCATATACCCGCAAGAGCAACAGCAATGTATATTATTCTTGCAAGCACGGTTGTCGGACCTCCGCTGATCCAGGCTACGAGGTCGAAGGAAAACAAGCCGACCAGACCCCAGTTAAGTGTGCCTATGATAGCGATCGCCAAGGCGATTTTGTTCATGATCATCATTTGATCGGACCGTCCTTTTCGGATACTGTTTGAGCCGCAAAACGCGCTTGCAAAACATCTCTTAAAATAGAGGTCTGCCTCGATTTATACGGCTGAATATAGTTTTGCACATCTTTTTTGTTTTATTCATCAATCATCAAACTCAGGGCGCGAGTTACCGAATGAGTCGCGCAATTTCTCAAGCGCGCGCTTCTCAATCCTTGATACGTACGAGCGAGATATCCTGAGGTGCGCGGCTACCTCTCGCTGCGTTAACGGCTTGTAGCCCTCGAGTCCGTATCGCAGTGTGACGATCTCGCGCTCTCTTTTGTCAAGCACCGTCCCGATCAACTCCGCGAGCCTCGTCGTATGTATCTTGAGGTCGATATTATCAGCTATATTTTCGTCAACGCTGATGACATCGAGATAGGTCAGAGGATTGCCGTCCTTATCCACGTCTATCGTATCGTTTATGGATACCTCGTTCTGTCCCTTTTTCTGACCTCTGAAGTACATCAGTATTTCGTTCTGCACGCACTTTGCGCCGTAGGTCGCGAATCTTGTTCCGTATTCACTTTTGAAGGAATCAACGGCCTTGATAAGACCGAGGCTTCCAACGCTGAGCAGCTCATCGGGGTACTGATATGCCGAATAATATTTTCTGATAATGTGCGACACGAGCCTCAGATTTCGTTCTATTATTACCTCTCTTGCCTTTTTGTCTCCGGCCCTCATTCTTTCAAAGGCTGACTTTTCTTCATCCTTGCTTAAAGGCGGCGGGAAGCTCTCAAATTGCTCGATGCCGAGTATAAGGCTTATGAACCGCAACAGGATCTTGGATAATTCTTTCATTAGCTCTCCGTAAATATTATTTCTTGGGATATCTCATTCTATTCTCCGCAAAAAAAGAAAATGCATATCCGATGATGTGGCTCGGATATGCATAATACGGCAAAACAAGTATAAATTGAAAAACGTATTTTTTTGAGTGTGAGCTGCGTTCACGTTGCTTCTGCCAACGATTTTAATATTTCCGGCGTAGATACGGTATAACCTTGCCTCGGCACGCTGACGAACAGATTTTTACCTCTGACGTCGCGGAATTTCTTATTCATTACCGAGACGTGAGTGCGGATGCTCGTTATCTCCGGCTTTCTCGCGGGCTTGAAGGCGTATTTGATTATGCTTTTAGGGGTCTGCGGTATCGGATACGAGGCTATCAGATATCTGAGTATCATGGTCTCGGTTTTTGTGAAGGAGACTGCCTTATCGAAGACGGTTACCGCATCGGAAGTGCAGGAGGCGTCTATCCCCGCAAGCATATAATGCGCCGTGAGCGGAAGGCGCCGTTGGCTTTGATATGCAACTATTCGCTCGAGCAGAGTTGAGGAATATATCGAGTCGGGATAGCGTCCGTCGAACAGAACGGTAGAGTGCGGGCATGCCTCCGCATCGGTTATCGCAAATATCGGTACCGATGATGCGTATGAGCGCAGTTTTTGGACAAAGCTGTTCGTATCCGGCAGCCCATCGGGATCCAATACCAGTACGGCGCGGTAAAGAGTTGATATTTCGGATAAAGCCTCGCACGGAGTCGCGGCGTAAGAGACGATGCCCATATAGTAGAACATATCGCTTATAGCCTGAGCTTTTCTTTTTGCCGTGCTGATAATGAGTATCATAATGAGTTCCTTTCGTGATGTCAAATGTAATTATATCAAAAACGTATGAAAAATTCAAGTCTTTGTCCAAACGAGTTGACATCGGAGTTTAAAAAGTATATAATGTACGTATAAAAATTCTTTGGAGATAAATGATGAGATCTGTATTGATAACCGGAGGATCGAGAGGCATAGGACGTGAGATCGTACGTCTTTTTTCGAGAAACGGATATAACGTTGCCTTTACTTATAAATCGAGTCACGACGAGGCAGAGTCGCTCGCGCGGGAGTCGGGAGCTTTGGCGATCAGGGCTGACTCCGCAATAGAATCCGAGGTAGAGAATGCCGTAAGAGAGACTCTTTCAGCCTTCGGACGTATAGACTGTCTTATAAATAACGCAGCAGTATCATCCTTTTCACTTTTCACGGACATTACGCTCGAGGATTGGAACGCTATGCTTTCGGTTAATCTTACAGGAGCATTTCTGTATTCCAAAAACGTAATTCCCGATATGTTAAAAAGGAAGACGGGAAGAATAATAAATATTACGTCGATGTGGGGACTTGTAGGGGCATCCTGCGAGGTCCATTATTCCGCGGCAAAGGCGGGTCTTATCGGTATGACCAAGGCGCTTGCCAAGGAGCTTGGACCCTCGGGTATCACCGTTAACGCGATAGCGCCCGGTGTTATCAATACCGAGATGAACAGATCGCTTTCTGCTGAAGATAGGGAAGCGCTTATTGAGGAAACCCCTCTTATGCGTGTGGGCGAGCCCTCGGATATTGCCGAGGCGGCGCTGTTTCTTGCCGGCGATAATGCGTCGTTTATAACCGGAGAGGTGTTAAATATCAGCGGCGGATATGTCATCTGATCGCCGTTTTTCCGTATACGACATATTTTGTCGATAAAAAATCTCCGAAAGCTATTGATTTTTTAAAATATATGTGATATAATTTTAGAGACTGTTAAGGTCTAATAAATATTTATCGGTGCGTCGGATGGAGTCATACCAGCCGGGGTGGTAGCGGTACCTTGTACCTGAAATCCGCTATAGCAGGGGTTCATTCCTTTTCTGAGGGCTCGTCCTGTGTAGTCTGCACCGTCATTTTCTATGTTGAAGAATGGGTCTTGCGCAATTCGAGGCTGTGAACCATGTCAGGTGGGGAACCAAGCAGCATTAAGCGGTTTATCGGGTGTGCCGCGAGGGTGCCTGTTCGGAGTAGAGGTGGCGGTTACCGTATGTAGGGGGATTTTCGAAGCTTAGGTGTATGGCTCTTTCCGACGCATCGAATAAAGCGCGTATGCGGACCTGTGGTGTATCGCTGCGTGCTTTTTATTTTTGCAGGAGGTTGTATGTCGGATTACAGGGCTTTATACCGCAAGTGGCGTCCGGTCGATTTTGACGACGTTTCCGGTCAGGACGCGATAACCGATATTCTTAAATACGAGGTTGCCAACAATAAGCTCTCGCACGCTTATCTTTTCTGCGGCTCTCGCGGAACGGGTAAGACGAGCTGCGCCAAAATACTTGCCAAGGCTGTCAACTGCCTTGATCCTAGATGCGGTAACCCCTGCAACGAGTGCGAGGCGTGCCGCAGTATAGATGCCGGCATCGCGACCGACGTGATAGAGATGGACGCCGCCAGCAATAACGGTGTTGATAACGTCAGGGATATGAAGGACGAGATCGCCTTCACGCCCGCGCTCCTAAAGTACCGAGTATATATCATAGACGAGGTCCATATGATGTCAGGCTCGGCGTTCAACGCGCTCCTGAAGACGCTCGAGGAGCCTCCGTCGTACGTCGTGTTCATTCTTGCAACGACGGAATTTCACAAGCTGCCGACCACTATAGTCTCAAGATGTCAGAGATTTGATTTCAGGAGAATATCGACGGATAATATTATGGCAAGACTTAGGCGCATTGCCGAGAGCGAGGGAATATCTCTCACAGACGACGGCGCGAGGGTCATAGCCAGAGTGTCCCGCGGCGGTATGCGTGATGCGGTCAGTCTTCTTGAGCTCTGTGCGGGCGCGCGCAAAACGGTAGATGAAAAGCTTGTTTTCGAGACCGTCGGCACGGGCAACAGAGATAGCTCTTACAGACTTATAGAGGCTATTCTTCAGCAGGATTATACCTCCGTCTACGCTACGGTGAATGAGGTCGTTATGAACAGCGCCGATATATCTGTATTCTGGCAGGAGATCATTGATTCCTACAGAGATATAATGGTTGTGAAGAATACGGAGCGCGCCAAGGATTATCTCGATCTTACCGAGGTCGAGTACGAGACGCTTGTGAGACTTGCCGGGGAGTTCACACCCGCCCGTCTTGCTTATCACGTATCTATCCTTGAGGGTGCTATGGCGGATATGCAGAGAGCATTTAATTCCAAGCGTTCTATCGCCGAGATAGCTCTTACCCGTATGTGCGACGCCAAGTCCTCTCTTTCTCCGGAGTCGCTTGCGCTTCGCGTAGACGAACTCGAAAGAGAGCTCTCTATGATAAAGCTTGGAGTCGGTACCGCGTCGAGGATCGTCAATGACGAGACCAATGTACAGGTTCTTCCCACGGTGAAGGTCATAGAGGAAAAAACTGAAGATAAAACAGAAGAAGCACCCGAAAGCGCTATAAAAACAGCGGCAGAATCGCCAAGACGTACCGAAAGCTCTAAACCGGTAAAGTATGAGAAATGGGCGTATGCGGTCGAGAGAATAGGCGAGCTCAAGTGCTCTTTGTCGGTTCAGTTTATGAAGTCGCAGGCGTACAGAAGACCGGACGGCACGTTCCTCATCAGGATGAATTCATTTTTCGCTAAAAAGCTTTCGTCCAGCGATGCCGACCTCTCTATACTTCGCGGCATCCTCGCCGAGAAGGAGAATCTGCCCGCAGAGCAGATAAGAATTATTATAGAGCCTCTTGATACATCCTCTATCGGAGATTTTTCCGACGAGATAGAGAACAATATCGGCTCTAACGGCACCTTGTTTTAAATTAATCGTAGATAGAAAGGCAGAAACGAAATGAAAGTTAGAATACCTCAGGGAATGGGCGGCGGAAATATGCAGTCCATGCTTAAGCAGGCACAGAAGATGCAGGAGGATATGGCTGCGGCTCAGGCAGAGCTTGAGGCTCGCGAGTACGACGTTGCCGCTGGCGGCGGTGTCGTTAACGTTAAGATCAACGGCAAAAAGGAGATCCTTTCGGTAAAGCTTGCCGAGGAGATCGTTGACCCCGACGATATCGAGACGCTCGAGGATCTTATCGTAGCAGGCGTAAACGAGGCGATCAAGAAGGTTGAGGCTGACGCCTCCGCGGAGATGTCCAAGCTCACCGGCGGTATGAACATCCCCGGTATGCCCGGCTTGTTCTGATAATATGGCTGAATATATCTTACCTATACAGAGGCTTATCGAGGAATTCAGAAGGATTCCCGGCGTTGGCGCCAAGACCGCTGCCAGATACGCCTTCGCGGTGCTCAATCTGTCCGAAAACGATGCCGCTCGCTTTGCGGATGCGATAGTAGGCGTCAAGCGCGACGTGTATAAGTGCCCCATCTGCTACGGACTTTCCTCAAACGAGGATGCCTGCGATATCTGCGCCTCCCCCGACAGAGACCCTTCCGTGATCTGTGTTGTTGAGGATGCCAAGGACGTTATGACTATGGAAAAGGTGCGCGGTTACCGCGGCACGTACCACGTTCTCGGCGGAGCTCTCTCTCCTCTTGATAATATCACTCACGAGGATCTCACCGTCAAGGAGCTTATTGCCAGAGTGGAGGAGGGCGGTGTCAGAGAGATCATCATCGCTACCAACCCAACCCCGAAGGGCGATACTACAGCCGCGTATATAGCAAGACTTCTTGAGGGATATCCCGTGGAGGTTTCCAGGCTTGCTTACGGTATTCCCGTTGGCGCGGATATAGAATACGCCGATGAGGTAACGCTTCTTCGCGCTATGGAGGGCAGAAGATTCTTCGGCAACAATCGCGCCGATAAATAATTTAATATCAAACAGTCGTGTACTTGTACTTCAGACGGAGGTTGTCCGCTATCATAGCGATAAACTCAGAGTTTGTGGGCTTGCCACGGCTGTTTTGTATTGTATAACCAAAGTACGAGTTGAGAGTATCCACGTCGCCTCTGTCCCAAGCTACCTCGATCGCGTGTCTTATCGCTCTCTCCACTCTTGATGTGGTTGTCTGGTACTTTTTAGCAACAGAGGGGTAGAGCACCTTCGTCACAGAGTTGATGACGTCTTCGTCGTCGATAGCCATAAGTATCGCGCATCTGAGATACTGATATCCCTTTATGTGCGCTGGTACGCCTATCTGATGGATGATCTTTGTTACCTGCGCCTCCATGTCGGGCAGGTCGGAGAGCTTTTCGTAGCCCGAGCCCGTCTCACCTGCGCGAAGCTTTACGAGCGTGTCTATATGCGCTCTCAACGAAAGGAAATCGATAGGCTTTAAAATGCAAATATCCGCTCCCGCCATGGATGCTTCCATAAGTATGTTCTGCTTGTTTATGGGTGACATCAGTACGAAGGCGGGCTTTTTCTTCAGTCCGAGATTTGCGGCGTTTCTTATAATTCCTATGCCGTCAAGACCGCTTAACCACAGATCCGTGATAACCACGTCGTACGAGCCGTCGGCCAGCATGGATATGGCTCTGTCGCCCGTCATACATTCGTCTGCGTTGCGGTATCCGCTTTTTGCGAGTGCTTCGATTATTCTTCTCCTTTCCTCGTTGTTTTCCGAGCAAATAAGAATTTTAGTTGTCTGTTCCATTGTTCAGCTCCTTTTTTTGATTTGAAATTGGTAAAAATTGGAAATTCCCAAACGCAACAACATTTTACCACAATTTACCACAGAAAATCAAGAGTGAATATAGCGAAAAAATTGACAAACTTAGAACAACAAAAATGGTAAAATTTACCAATTCGCAACGCAATTTTACATTCTTGAACATGATACGACCGCATACGACAAAGTGACGTATTTTGAGATCAGGAGGTGAGAGGGGCAGTATTGTTGATTTCAGCGATAAAAGCTGTACGCTTAAACAAAAAATTAACAAAGTTGCCTTTTATTTTTTTCAAAAGTAGTTGAAATGTTGGAAAGCTTATGATATAATGTAGCCGTGGTAGATTGGCAATTTACCTATAGATGTGTTTATTAATTAAATTAAGGAGATAAACTATGAACGCAAATGTTACAAACAACAAGTTCGTAAACGAGTGGATCGCCGAAATGGCAGACCTCGTTAACCCATCTGAGATCATTCTCATCGACGGCTCTCCCGAGCAGACTGAGGCACTTCGTAAGGAGGCGTGTGAGCTTGGCGAGATCGTTAAGCTCAATCAGGATCTTTATCCTAACTGCTACCTTCACAGAACCGCTATCAACGACGTCGCGAGAGTAGAGGACAGAACCTTCATCTGTACCTCCAAGAAGGAAGATGCCGGCAACATCAATAACTGGATGGACCCCAAGGAGTGCTACGAGAAGCTCTCCAAGCTCTACAAGGGCTCTTACAAGAATAAGCCCATGTACGTAATTCCTTACTCCATGTCCGTTGTAGGCTCCGATTTCGCAAAGTACGGCATCGAGCTCACCGACTCCATCTACGTTGTTCTTAACATGATCATTATGACCAGAGTAGGTCTCAACGTTCTTGATGCGCTCGGTGACAGCGCGGACTTCATTAAGGGTCTTCACGCCCGCGCGGACATCGATCAGGAGAAGAGATACATATGTCACTTCCCCGAGGATAACACTATCTGGTCTGTTAACTCCGGTTACGGCGGAAACGTTCTTCTCGGTAAAAAGTGCTTCGCTCTCCGTATAGCTTCCTACCTTGGCAGAAAGGAAGGCTGGATGGCAGAGCATATGCTCATTCTCGGTATTGAGAATCCCGAGGGAGAGGTTAAGTACGTATGCGCTGCGTTCCCCTCTGCTTGCGGTAAGACCAACCTCGCTATGCTTATTCCTCCCGCAATCTACAAGAATAAGGGCTATAAGACCTGGTGCGTAGGCGACGATATTGCTTGGCTTCGCGTTAAGGACGGCGGACTTTGGGCAGTTAACCCCGAAAACGGCTTCTTCGGCGTTGCTCCCGGTACCAACGAGCACTCCAATCCCAACGCGCTTCATACCGCTATGAAGGATACCATCTTCACCAACGTATGTCACAACCTTGATGACAACACTATCTGGTGGGAAGGTCTTAATGATAATCCTCCCAAGAACGCTCTCAACTGGAAGGGTGAGAAGTGGGATTACACCAAGTATGACAAGAAGGATAAGGTCAACACCTCCGGTGCTCATCCTAACTCAAGATTCACCGCGATGGCGGCTAACTGTCCTTGTCTTTCCGATAAGTTCAACGATCCCGCAGGCGTTCCGATCTCCGCTATCATCTTCGGCGGACGTCGCGCGAAGACAGCTCCCCTTGTATATCAGTCCACCGGCTGGCAGCACGGTACCTTCGTTGGCTCCATCATGGCTTCCGAGACCACCGCGGCAGCAGCAGGCGCAGTCGGCGTAGTTCGCCGCGATCCCATGGCTATGCGTCCCTTCGTAGGCTACGATATGGGCGACTATTGGAAGCACTGGCTCGATATGGGCAAGGTTCTTACCAACGCTCCCAAGATCTTCCACGTTAACTGGTTCAGAACCGATGACGAGGGTCACTTCATCTGGCCCGGCTTCGGCGACAATATGCGTGTTCTTATGTGGATCCTTGATCGTTGCGAGGGTAAGGTTGGCGCAGTTGAGACTCCTATCGGCTTCGTTCCCAATGCTGAGGATATCGAGATCGAGGGTCTTGACATCAGCCTTGACACTCTGCGTGACCTTCTCTCCGTTGATAACGAGCTTTGGCTTGAGGATTGCAAGGGTATTCATGACTTCTACAAGCAGGTTGGCGACAGAGTTCCCGCTGAGCTCTATGATGAGCTTGCGGCTCTTGAGGCGAGACTTGCAAAGTAATATATCGTAAAAAACAGAAGGCGGGCAGCTGCGCGAGTAATCGGCAGCTGCCCGTCATATTATATTTATTTGTATACGATGCAATCTTTTTGCATATTGACCCTTGACATTCAGTTTTAAAGATGTTATAATAAAGAAAAAAGTTTCCTATGGAGGCGTTATGAAAAAGATATTGGTGATGCTGTTAGCATTTGTACTCATATTTTCTATGACCGTGTGCCTTAGCTCTTGTTGGGGCAAGGATGAGCCCGACGAAGACGATGTTCCTGTTGATCCCACTCCCGATGAGGATAACTCCGATACCATTACTTACGATCCCACCGGTAGCGGCGTTGGCATAGAGCTTCCTCCTATCGAGGTTCCTTCCACCAATAACACGGTTCCCGGCGATGAGACAACAGGTGAGTGATCCTTTTTAATAAAAGTATATTGTACAAGAGAATCGGCGTTGCGCAAGGCAATGCCGATCCTTTTTTTATATCAAAACGTAAAGCAAGGTGCAAGCTGCCGCCGCGACCGTTCCCATCAGTAGCTTTATAAGGTAGTACTTCTTCATTTTAAGACCGCAAGCTGATGTGAAAACAGATGATTGCATACCGACGCAAATACCTCCAAATCCCAGTGAAAAAGCAGATAAAGCGAGCGCCAAGCAGGGATATGACAAGCGCAATTCAGCGAAGGATGTGACCGCGTTTGTCACCTCTGAAAATGCAAGAATTCCATATAACAACGGCTCGTATTTTACGCGTTTTTTCAGTATTCCTATTATCACGGAAAAGACGGAAATAAATGCGATTATGTTAACGGAGCTTATTGCGGCAGATTTTACGGAACTCACAAAATTATATCTCTGCCTCGTATTATTAGCTGTAAAATGGTTATTTGCATCGTTCGTTTTTGTCAGGAGTCCGCATATGATAGTGGAAGCATAAACTGACGCGAGCAGTAAAAAGCCTACCCCAGCGTCCCCGTAAATGCCGAGACCTACGCCACCGACGATGAACGCGCAGGAGGGGTTGTTCGAGAGAGCGGCAAGCCTTTGCGCCGAGTCCTTGGAGAGAGCTCCCGCGGAGTAAGAGTCCGCCACCATTTTCGCGCCTATCGGGAAGCCCCCGATATTGCCGCATATAAACGGGGCGAGTCCGCCCTCGGGTACTCCCAAAAGACGTGAAAACGAGTATCTGAGAGCGCGTATATTTTCCGGTTTCCCGTAAACCGTGTAGAGCTCGGATATTATCATAAATGGGAATGACGAGGGGATGACGTAGCTCACTCCGAGGTCTATACCCGCCTTCACGTATTCCGCCGCCTCTGCCGACAAGGTAAGTCCGAAGAGGAGCGTAAGAGCGAGAAGCAGCAGCGAGGTTATTTCGCCGCGGAGCTTGCCGCCATATGTCATGCGCGCTTCTTTTTTTGTCATCTTTTTATATCACCGACCATACATTTTACTGTAATAGAATCTATGAAAGGCGAAGGACGAAAATGACAGGTAACAAAAAAGCACTCAGGCTTTCCGATATTCTTTCCGCAATATCTCCGTCCGCGTTCCACGTCGAGATAAAAAAGTCGTCAAAGGGGGCGGTGGCGGTGATATCCGGAGTTATGAGCGTTAGCGAATATACGGAAAATACGGTAGAGCTTCTTTCGCACTCCGGGCGGATGACGCTTTCAGGCGAATCTCTCGGTATATCCGTGCTTGAAGGACGTGTGATCGAGGTTTACGGCAGGATAACGGAGGTCAGATTAAGCTATGGCAAGGCTTGACGAATATATTTTCGGGTACAGAAGGGGAAAGGTGGCTCCCGAGGACACCCCTAAGCTTGCGTGCGCGCTGTTGCGCCTCGGTATATGCTCGTCTGTTTGCAATGACGGCTCATTTACCGTTCGCGAAAGAGACAAAGCGCGCTTTATCTCTTATGCAAGGGCAAAAATGCGATTTGAATTGAGCGAGCCGCTCGGGCTTTACGGCTTTATATGGCGAAGCAGGCGCAGATACGGCGCATTTCTCGGTATCATCGTTATGACAGTCCTTTTTATTTTCACAACCGGACTGGTTTGGGATGTGCGTATTACGGGCAACGAGAGGATTTCTGATTATGCTATAGAGAACTCACTGAGCGATCTGGGGCTTGAAGTAGGCTCGTATTGGAGGCGTACGGACAAAAACGCGATCGAGAGTAAGCTTCTGGCGTCAGATCCGGATATAGCTTGGATATCCGTTAACAGACGCGGTACCGTTGCGTACGTCGAGATCATCGAGAGCGAGAACGTCGGCTTCTCGGCTGAGGATGCTCCTCTTTATTCCAACGTAGTTGCCGAGCGTGACGGTGTAATAGAGGAGATAACGGTACGGAGCGGTTGTGCGGTCGTAAAGATCGGTGACGTAGTACGGGCGGGCGACGTGCTCATCTCTGGTATCGTGGAGAACGAAGCCGGAGTCAGCTTTTGTAGGGCAGAGGGGACTGTAAAGGCTCGGAGTGTGACCGACGTTACGGTCGAGGCGGCTAGGGAAGTTACGGAAAAGGTGTCGCGTACGCGCAGGCTCACGGAGGCGCGGTTGGTATTGTTTAATTTTTCGATAAATATTTTTAAAAACTATGGAAATCACGAGAACAGTTGTGATATAATAAAGGAAACGAGAGAATTTTCGCTTTTTGATAAATGCAAGCTTCCCGTGAGGATCGAGAGGACCTATGCCTGCGAGTACACGGAAGCAACGCGCTCGCGCTCGACGGATGAAATGACCGCCGCGGCAAAAAGAGAGCTTGACGGCAGGATATACGCTATGTTCAGAGATGCCGACGTAATAAAGCTCAGAACGGGCGGCGAGCTCGTCGATGACGTCTACCGTCTTACGTCGCGGGTGGTTTATTCGACGGAAATAGGTAAGGAAAGCGAGATCGAAATAAACTGAAAGGATCTTAGGAGTGTCAGAAGCAATAGTAATGACTCAGTCCAATGAGGCGACAGCGTCGCTCTTTGGCGCGTTTGACGCTAATATTAAAATTATTGAGAACGCGTTTGACGTCAGAGTTTCCAACAGAAATAAGGATACCGAGACGGGAGATGCGATAGTCGTCAGCGGGGAGAGCTCTGCGGTGAAGAGCGCGGTCAGAGCTCTCGAATACCTCAAGCGTATGATAGGCGACGGAGAGACCCTCAGCGAGCAGAGCATAGAATACGTTATAAGCGCCGTGAAGGACGGACAGGACGAGGGGCTCGAGGACTATTCCAAGGACGTCGTCTGTATCACGAACCGAGGCAAGCCGATCAAGGCAAAGACCGTCGGTCAGAAGAAGTATATACAAGCTATAAAATCCAATACCATAGTTCTCGGATTGGGTCCGGCGGGTACGGGTAAGACCTTCCTTGCCGTCGCTATGGCGGTAGAGGCGCTCAGACAAAAGAGTGTCAGCCGCATCATACTCACCAGACCCGCAGTTGAGGCGGGTGAGAGGCTCGGCTTTCTCCCTGGCGATCTGCAGAGCAAGATTGACCCATATCTGCGTCCGCTTTACGACGCGCTCTTTGAGATGCTCGGACCGGATAACTTCCAGAAATATATGGAGCGCGGCACGATAGAGATTGCGCCCCTTGCGTATATGCGAGGCAGAACGCTTGACGATTCCTTCATTATTCTCGACGAGGCTCAGAATACCACGGGTGAGCAGATGAAGATGTTTCTCACACGTTTAGGCTACAATTCCAAGGCGGTCGTTACGGGCGACCTTTCGCAGACAGATCTGCCAAGAGGTGTTAAAAGCGGTCTTTACACCGCCGCATCTATCCTTGCGAATATCGAGGGCATCGGAATATTTGAGTTCTCCGAGCGCGACGTCGTGAGACATCACCTCGTGCGTAAGATAATAACCGCATACGATAAATACGAGAGAGAACAGATAGAGAAAAAACAGCGTAGATATACGTCGGACATCGGAAAGGACAGGAAGCAATGAGAGATCTGTATATAACCTTCACGGCGAGCAAGCATTTTGACGAGTCGTCGTATTACCTCAAAAGAGTTGTCAGAGAGGCGGTAAAGGCTACTCTCGACTACGAGGAATTTCCCTATGATGCCGAGGTGTCCGTCACCTTTTGCGATAACGAATATATAAGAGATCTCAATAATGAGTTCCGCGGCATTGACAAGCATACGGACGTTCTTTCCTTCCCGATGTACGAGAACGGCGAGTTCGACGAGGCAGAGTGCGCGTGCGGCGCGGTTCTCGGAGACATCGTAATATCGATAGAGAGAGCCAGAGAGCAGGCGAAGGAGATAGGAAACACATTCCATCACGAGATAGCTTTCCTTACCGTGCACTCAGTGCTTCACCTTCTCGGCTACGATCACGAGCGCTCCCCGATGGACGAGGAGGAGCAGTGCAGAAGGCAGAGAGAAATTATCGAAAATGTTGATATTTAAAGGAATTACAAAATGAAGAAGACTGCATTTATAGCAATAGTAGGTAGACCAAACGTTGGAAAGTCAACGCTCCTTAACGCTATTATCGGTGAGAAGGTAGCGATAGTATCAAAGAAGCCGCAGACTACGAGAAACAGAATTACCGGAATTTATACCGAGGCAGACGATCAATTTGTCTTCCTTGATACTCCCGGTCTTCACAGCCCGAGGACTAAGCTCGGCGACTTTATGGTGAAGACTACGTCGCAGACGCTCGGCGGTGTTGACTATGCTATCCTCGTCGTTGAGGCAAGAGAGGAGGTCGGCGACATCGAGGCACAGCTTATATCCCGATTCAAGTCGGACGGTATGCGCGCCATCCTCGTCGTAAATAAGACGGATATGGTAAGAGCGGCGAATATCGCGAAGACCATTCAGGCGTATGCCGACGCGTTTGACTTTGACGCCGTTATTCCGATCAGCGCAAAGAGCGGTAAGGGCGTTGATATAGTTATCGACGAGTGCCGACAGTATCTTTCCGAGGGCGAGTGGTTCTTCTCCGAGGATATGATCACCGATCAGCCCGAAAGACAGATAGTCGCGGAGATAATACGCGAGAAGCTTCTTCGCTCTCTGGACGAGGAGATCCCTCACGGCACTGCCGTAACCATCGAGGAGTGGAACGAGAAGCGCGGAGTGGTATCCATCAGAGCCGAGATATATTGCGAGAAGGCATCGCACAAGGGTATCATAATAGGCAAGCGAGGCGCGCTTATAAAGCAGATAGGCACTCAGGCTCGTGCCGATGTCGAGCGCATGCTTGACGCTAAGGTATTTCTCGATCTCTACGTCAGAGTTAAGGAAAATTGGCGCGAAAGCGACTTCAACATAAACAACTTCGGCTATAACGAAGATAACTGATGCATACCGAGGTAAAAGGACTCGTTCTCAGGACGGTCGATCTAAAGGAATCGGACAGGCTTTTGACCATATTTACCGAGGAGCAGGGCATAGTTACCGCACTTGCCAAGGGCGCGCGGTCGCTTAAGAGCAGGAAGATGTCCTCCACTCAGCAGTTCTGCTACTCGAGCTTCGTCCTCTACGGACAGAGCGATAAGTATTGGATAAAGGAGGCTTCTCTCATCGAGAGCTTCTTCGGTATCAGAAGCAGTATAGAGGGGCTTGCTCTCGCCGCTTACATAGTCGAGGTGCTTGCCGACGTCGGCGTTGAGGATAAGGAGATAGACCTTCTCAGGCTCGCGCTTAACTCTCTTTACGCCATCTCGTCCGAAAAATACGATCTTAACAAGATAAAAGCCGTCTTTGAGATGCGTGCTATGTCCATTCTCGGCTTTATGCCCGAGGTCATGGCGTGTCACACCTGCGCGCGCCGCGACGGTGAATTCTTCTTTGACATCATGGCGGGAGCTATAGAGTGCTTCGATTGCCATAAGAGGTCATCGGCGGCGCATACTACGCTCTCCGAGGAGCATGAGGGACACGTAGTCTCGATACTTTCCGAGGGAGCTAAGACCGCTATGTGCTACGCAATATATTCGCCTCTTGAAAAGATGTTCTCGTTTAATATATCCGACGAGGATATGTCGCTCTTTGCCAAGGCTGCGGAGCGTTACGTGATCAACCATCTTGAGAGAAGCTACAAAACACTTGAATTTTATAACGAGGTAAAAAGATAAATGATCTTTACCGCAAAAACGCTTACAACGCTTGAATACGATAAAATAATCGAAATGCTCGTTGACTGCACGGCGACCGAGGGCGCCAAGGCGCGTGCCCGCGCGCTCATGCCCACTGACGAGTACGATTTCGTCGTGGACAGACAGAATAAGACGGATGATGCCAAGAGGCTTATCAACGCCAAGGGATATCCCTCGTTTTCTGCCCCCGAGAGCGTTTCTGCCGCGGCTGACAGAGCATACAAGGGCGGTATACTGTCTCCGCGAGAGCTTCTCGACGTGGCGTCGCTTCTTCGCTCCGCGCGCGGTATGCTTGACTATATCGAGACCGATAAGCCGTTTGAAACCACGCTTGACCCCATTTTTAAAAGGCTTATCGCCAACAGACCGCTTGAGGATCGTATAACCAGATCCATCATCTCGGAGGATCTTATCGCTGATGAGGCAAGCCCGGAGCTTGCGGATATCAGAAGAAAGATACGCAACGCCAACAACAAAATAAAGGAAACGCTCCAGGGCTATATCGGAGGAGCGAAGCTTAAATATCTTCAGGACAATCTCGTTACTATGCGTAACGGCAGATACGTAGTACCCGTAAAGGCGGAGTACAGAAATGAGTTCAAGGGACTCGTCCACGACACCTCGTCATCCGGAGCGACACTGTTCGTAGAGCCGATGGCGGTAGTGGACGCCAACAACGAGCTTAAGAGCCTGTCAAACGCCGAGGCAAACGAGATAGAGCGCATACTCGCGTCACTTTCCGCTGACGTTGCGGACATTTCCTCGGTTATCACGCTGGACTACCATAACGTTACCGAGATTTCCTTCTATTTCGGATGCGCGACTCTTGCTATACAGATGAAGGCGGAGAAGCCCGAGATAACAAAGGACAGATCCCTCGAGCTTAAGAGGGCGAGGCATCCTCTTATTCCCAGGGATACGGTAGTTCCCATTGACGTGTCGATCGGTGAGGATTTTGATACTCTCATCATAACCGGTCCTAATACCGGCGGTAAGACGGTAACGCTTAAGACGATGGGGCTTATGACTCTCATGACGCAGGCAGGACTTCAGATACCCGCCCACGAGACCTCACGTGTGGGAGTATTCTCCGAGATCCTCGTTGATATCGGTGACGAGCAGAGTATAGAGGCGTCCCTGTCCACATTCTCCTCCCATATGGTGACCGTTGTGGATATTCTCTCCAAGGTCGGACCTCGCTCGCTCGCTCTTTTTGATGAGCTTGGCTCAGGCACAGACCCCGTTGAGGGCGCGGCGCTCGCCATCTCCATACTCGAGAAGACACAGAAGTGCGGCGCTCTGACCGCCTCTACCACGCATTACGCGGAGCTTAAGGCGTATGCTCTCGATACCCCGAGAGTACAGAACGCTTCCTGTGAGTTTGACATAGAGACTCTTCGTCCGACATACCGGCTTATCGTCGGAACTCCCGGCCGCTCCAACGCCTTTGCCATTTCGGAAAAGCTCGGTATATCCGACGAGATAATCGAGAGAGCGGAGCAGCTTATAGGCAATGAGGATAAGCGCTTCGAGAACGTTATCGAGCGTCTTGACAGTGACAGGATCGAGATGGAGCGTCATAAGACCGAAGCTGAAAAAATGCGCTCGGAGTATGAGTCCTTTAAGCGAAAGGCTGAGAGCGAGCTTGAGGAAAAAATCTCCAAGAGCGAGTCTGAAATTCAGAAAATGGTACAAAAAGCTAGGCAGATTTTGGACAGTGCCAGAGCATCCAGTGAGTTTATATTCCAGCAGCTTGAGGATATCCGCAAGCAGGAGAACAAGGATAAGCGCGACGAAATGGCGGCGAGAGCTCGTGAGGAGGTAAGGCAACGCCTTCGTGAAAGTGAAAAGCTCTTTGGCGGTGTTGACGTGCGCGAGGTATCTCTCGACGAGGATTATAAGCTGCCTCGTCCCCTCGTCGTAGGCGATAAGGTCTATCTTGTAACAGTCGGCAAGGAAGGGGTCGTTACCTCCCTTAAGGACAAGAACGGACTGGTTGCTGTTACCGCGGGAATACTCAAGACCAAGGTAAGTGAGGATAAGATACGACTTATAGAGGGTGACGTCAAGTTCAGACGCAAGGATGAACCAAAGCCGAAGGTCAGCGAGGGTAAGGTGAAAAAGTCTATCGTCTCCACCTTCAAGCCCGAGGTTGACGTCCGCGGTATGATAGGCGACGACGCCTGGTTCGTCGTGGATAAATACCTTGACGATGCCATACTTGCGGGCATCGGCACCGTAAGAATCATACACGGAAAGGGAACGGGTGCGCTACGCGCAGCCCTTTGGCGATATTTCAAGTCGGATAGACGCATCAAGAGCTACCGCCACGGTGAATACGGTGAGGGTGATGCCGGCGTCACTGTAATTGAATTTAAGAAATAAACGTAAGCGATTGGAGAAAAGCTATGAGATTTCAGCCTTTAAAGGATTTTATGGACGGCTATCTTCCTCTGCTCGGAGTTCCCGGCACGGATATAGTTATATACAAGGATCACGAGGAGATATTCCGTTATCAGAGCGGCTATGACAGCATTACTGACAGGACTCCCGTCAGACCCGACGCTCTTTACTATATGTATTCTTGCACCAAGGTTGCTACCTGCGTTGCGGCGACACAGCTTATAGAGCGCGGCGAGATACTTGCCACCGATCCCGTCTACGCGTATTTCCCCGAGTATGCGGATATTAAGGTAAAGCGTATAGATCCCGACGGCTCTGTCGAGATCAGACCTGCCGAAAACGTACTTAAGATAGAGCACCTACTTACTATGACGGGCGGTCTTGACTACGATCTTCAGCGCCCGGGCATCAAGCGCGTCGTTGAGAGCACCGGGGGCAGAGCTCCCACGCTTGACATCGTCAGGGCGCTTGCCGAGGATCCCTTTGAGTTCGAGCCCGGCACTAAGTATCAGTACAGCCTATGTCTTGACGTAATAGGCGGACTCGTTGAGCTTGTCAGCGGTATGACTCTCGGTGAGTATTTTGAAAAGAATATATTTGCGCCTCTCGGTATGGACGAGACCTCATTCGTACTTGACGAAAAGAGGCTTATGCGTCTGGCAACTCAGTATCAGATAAACTCGGTTACGGGACAGAGAGAGGAGCTTCCAAAGACGTATAACCCCTTCGTTTTTGGTACTGAGTACCAAAGCGGCGGTGCGGGACTTATCTCCAGCGTTAAAGATCAGATACTCTTTGCCGACGCTCTCGCCAATGACGGAGTAGGCAAAAACGGCAACCGTATTCTCTCAAAGGCGGGAGTCGACCTTATGAGCGCGAACCATCTGCCGAAGGAGATCCTCACCGATTTCTTAAAGGGCGAGATCAAGCAGGCTGTCGGTTACGGTTACGGCTACGGTGTAAGAACCAATCTTGATCCCGCTATGGGCGGCAATCTTTCTCCCAAAGGCGAGTTTGGCTGGGACGGCGCTCGCGGCTCTTATTTCTCCTGCGATCCCAAGAACAGAGTTGCCTTCTTCTATGCGGAGCATATGGGCGGTCTTCATCCCATCATACTTCCAAGGCTCCGCAACGTCGTCTATTCCTGCCTCGGTGATCTGTTATGAAGCTTATAAATCTTGTGAGCTCCGCTCCCCGCGATGAGCTTCTCGGCATCATAAAAGACCACGAGCTCGTAAACGATAGGGTGAAATTTGACGAAGCTAAGGGTAAGCCGCGCGTTTACGTCAAGGAAAAGGACGACCGCCTTAGGATCAGGTGTGAAATGATCGGCGGACCTACCAAGGATAACGGCTTCCTCGAGGGTACGTATTTTGTAGGCAGACTGACCGAGCGGGGCGGCAGAACACGCCTTCGCGGAGTCATACTGACCGCTCCGATATATCACGCTATCCTTGCCCTCATCCTCGCGTTTTACGTTTACCGCTGCATTTCTCTCGGCGCGTTCAATCCCGTGCCCATCATTTTGCTCGCGTTCAGCCTGCTTATGTTCCGCGCGGAATTTGAAAAGCAGGGAACGATAGAGCGTTACCTGATCCGCGCATTCAGGAGAGCGGAACAAAATTGACGAAGCGTTCCCGATTTTAAATATAACGTATCCGCATTTACTTTTTTTGAAAAACGTATTGATTTTTGAGGAAATGTATGCTATAATACATAGCGTTGACAAGCTCAACGCACCATGCCGGTATGGTGGAATTGGCAGACGCGTCGGACTCAAAATCCGAAGGTAGCAATACCGTGTCGGTTCGACCCCGACTACCGGCACCAAAAAATCCCGTTCACGCGAACGGGATTTTTTATTTGCTATTCTTTTTTCCGGCACCCACTCTGTATTATTGAATACCTCTGTGCCGAGTATTTCTATAATCGTTTCTTCTGTTTTACTATCTGTTTCGATAATAAATTGAGCTCCCAACGGTGGTAAGGTATTTCGCGTTTTTCTCCGGGTCGGATGCGTTATACTGTGTACCGCCTACCGAGCCTCCGGTCGTTGTGTACATATCCGAATTGCTCACCCAACAGTTTTTGTCTGCATAGGGAAATTCTACGCTCTCGAGCGACGTGCAGCCTTTAAAAGCCATAAAAGCAACCGCCTTGATCGAACTTGGAAGAACTAACGAAGTCAGGCTCGTGCAATCCCTGAATGCGTAAGGTGCTATCAAAATCAAGGAATTGGAGAGGGTAACCTCCTTGAGATTATAGCATCTCGTGAATGCTCCACTTTCTATTTCGGTTACGCGAGCTCCTATTGCTATGCTCTCGAGCGAAGTACAGTCGGCAAAGGCGGACATTCCGATTATCGTTACCGCCTTACCGTTATAGCTTCTTGGAATAGTGACGCTTTTTGCGCTGCCTGTGTATTTTGTAACCGTGTATGAGCCGTAGTCGTTTTCCGTGAAGATAAGGTTTTCATCGATCGCGTCTTCATCATTTTTGTTCTCATTTTTATTTGAGCTGCCGTCGGTATTGTTATTACCTGCATCAACGCCGTCGTTTGAGTCGTTCGTTACCCCCTGCGTACCGTCCTCAGATGATATAAAATCATCTATAAAACCGCAGGAAGCGAGCGTATTACACAATGATACCGACATAATTAAAACCAGAAACAGCGCGGTGATCTTTCGCATGATATTACCCCCAAAAATGAATTTTGTTTTTTCTCTTTTAACTTCTTTTCTTTACTATCCTTAGTCCGCACGCCTTGCAAAAATCTGTCGATCTATCATTCACCTCCCCGCAGATGGGGCAGGGCTGTCTTAAGACCTCTCGGTTTATTACGATAGGAAATTTCGTACCGGCATATTTCAAGAGGATATCTCCTTCCTCGTAGATATCCATATGCGACTTGTACAGTCCGTTAAGGCTTACAATATTTCCGTCCTCGAGCTCGAGGTAAACCGTACCGTTTAATCTGAGCGGTACGTTTTTTCTGTTGACGTTGGTTCGCGGTGCTATCCCCCTATGATATATCCTTGATTGAGTGTAGCCGTATATATTGTACTCGTATTCCTTAAGATTTTTACCGCTGACCTCACGGCTGAAAAGAGTCCTGGCGCCATGTTTTGTAAATGATCTTGCAAAGGATAGGATCAGCGGTATCTCCGCCAATACGCAAAGCACGGTTGCGTAATCGTTGAGGTTCAGTATGATCACCGCGAGGGCAGATATTATCAGAAACGAGATAATACCGATTTTTTTAAGAAAGACTTTGCGCTTTTTATCGACTCGCATCGCTATTTCTTCCGCATCGTAGATCATAGTACCTCCTATCAATTCTGACTGACAAAATGGGTCAAAACGACAAAATTAACATTCTGTTCCCATTATACCATATAAAAATTATGCCGTCAACCCGCATAAATTAAAAATATATATTGTAATTTCCCCGACTTTATGCTATAATGTATCCGTATAGCTGTGTTTACGAGGAGGTGCTATGACGGAAGATACTCTATTTTCCATTCATGAGACGGTCCTGTCCAATATGAAGAGACTGTCGAGGGAGCAGAGCATTCTTGAGGAGCTGCGCATGTATGAGCTTCACGACATCGCGCTCCCGATGGCGGATCTATCCATAGAGCTTCTTGATGAGGGACTCGATATTTACGAGATACTATCACTTTTGTCGGCTAGCCTGACATTTGAGGATTATCCCCTGTCCGATGAGACGACCCCGGAATACCGACGTTTCATAAGCCGTAATCATAACAATCTGTACCGCGCGGACAGAGCCTCGCTCACCGAGCAGTATCTTCACAGGCTCATGAGGCAGGGACATTCGCTCACGGAGCGCGACTTTTTCCCGACATCTCGGGCAGGTCAGACCTTTACGTACGTCCGTAACAGTCTGTCCGACGAGGCGTACGACGTTTTTTCTCAGGACTTCTCCGATCCTAAGGTGAGCTACTCCTCGACCTTTAAGGAGTGCGCTCAGGCGGTTTCTTCGGGTAAGGCAGCATACTGTCTTCTTCCGCTTGAGGATCGAGGGGGAGTCAGACTTCACACAGTATCCGAAATCATATTCAGAAACGATTTCAAGATAAACGCCGTCATCCCGGTATTCGGACCGGACGGAACGGCAGACGTTAAGTACGCTATGGTGTCAAAGCGCTTCAGTATCCCAAAGAAAAAGAAGGACGACGATCTTTATCTTGAGATACGACTGGGGATGAGCTCCGATTCTCTATTGCCCGAGCTTTTCTGCGCTATCGATTACTTCGGTATGAGCGTCTACCGTGTGAATACGCTGACCTTCGATACCGAGGGGGAAAGGGAAGCCTACTACTCCGCGGTAATAAAGGGCGGCAAGGACGGCTTCGTACCAATACTGACTTATATGTCGTTATTCGTACGGGATTTCGTTCCCGTTGGTATATATAAAAATTTAGAATAAGAAAGGAATACCCAAAAATGAAAAAGCATATTGAATACAAGACGAAGGGAACCTGCGCAAGAACGGTCGTCGTCGACGTTGAGGACGGTGTTATCACCGATTGCGCCTTTGTCGGAGGCTGCTCCGGCAATACACAGGGCGTTGCTTCCTTGGTGGTCGGCATGAAGGCAGAGGACGCCATAGCAAAGATAAAGGGCATTAAGTGCGGCATGAAGTCCACCTCTTGTCCCGATCAGCTCGCTCTCGCTCTCGAGGAAATATCCAAGGCTTGATTTTTTTAAAAAACAATACATAAATGGAGGCACTTCGCGATGAAAAATTACCAGATCGAGTATGAAAAATGGTTAGCATCTGACAAACTCACGGCAGATGAGAGAGCAGAGCTTCTCTCTATTCAGAACGACGAGGAAACCAAGGAGCTTCGCTTCGGCGCGCCCATGGACTTCGGTACTGCAGGTCTTCGTTCAACTATGTATATGGGTATCGGTTGTATGAACCGCTTTACCGTAGCCCACACCACCCGCGGCATTGCGGCTCTCATAAAGGCGGAGGGCGGTGAGTCCCGCGGAGTTGCTATCGCCTACGACTCCCGTAATCATTCCGAGGAGTTCGCGCGCGTGAGCGCGTGCGTGCTTGCGGGCGCAGGCATTAAGTCCTATATCTTCAACGGTCTTCGCCCCACTCCCGAGCTTTCCTACGCTGTAAGAGAGACGGGCGCTCTTGCCGGCATTAATATTACCGCGTCCCACAACCCCAAGGAATATAACGGCTACAAGGCTTATTGGGAGGACGGCGCGCAGCTCGCTCCCGAGCACGCAAGCGTAGTCGCTAACGAGAGAGGTAAGTTTGATTGCCTCGATACCGACGGCATCGCCGGCTTTGACGAGGCTGTAAGGAGCGGACTTATCACGGTTCTTGACGAGAAGTTTGACGAGAAGTATCTTGACGAGGTTGTCGCTACCGCTATTAATCCCGGCCTTGTTGCCGATGTTTCGGATTCGCTTAAGGTCGTTTACACGCCTCTTCACGGCGCTGGCTATAAGCTTGTTCCCGAGGTCTTCAAGAGAATAGGTCTCAAGCACCTTTACACCGTAGATTCGCAGATGGTTCCCAACGGTGATTTCCCGACCGTCAAGAAGCCCAATCCCGAATACTCAGACGTTTTCACCGAGGGCATCGAGATAGCCAACAGAGTCGGCTCCGATCTCGTTATAGCTACCGACCCAGATTCCGACAGAGTGGGCGTTATGACCAGGACCAAGAGCGGTGATTTCATTACCGTCTCCGGCAACCAGATGGGCGCGCTCCTTCTTGATTACGCTATCTCGCAGAGAAAGCTCCTTGGCAAGCTTCCCGAGTACGCGTATTGCGTAAAGAGCATCGTGTCCACCGATATGGCTTATAAGATCGCCGAGAGCAACGGTATTAAGCTTCACGATGTTCTTACAGGCTTCAAGTTCATCGGCGAGGTTATCAAGAACTATGAGAAGGAAGGCAAGGCTGACGGCTTCGTTCTCGGCTTTGAGGAGAGCTACGGATATCTTCTCGGCACCTACGCGAGAGATAAGGACGCTGTCGAGGGCTCTATGATGATACTTGAGATGACAGCTTACTATAAGAAGCAGAATATGACTCTTTCCGACGCGCTTGAGGCTCTTTACGAGAAGTACGGAGTTTACGGCGAGAGAGTAATAGATATCTATATGGAGGGACTTGACGGTATCGAAAAGAGAAGACGTATTATGCAGTCGCTCAGAGATAACGCACCCGTTTCCATAGGCGGATATAAGGTTGCCAAGGTTGGCGACTACAAAAAGAGCACCGTTCTTAACGTGGCTACCGGTGAGGAGGTCAGCACAGGTCAGCCCTCATCCGACGTTCTTTACTACACTCTTGAGAACGAGGATAAGATCATAGTTCGTCCTTCGGGCACCGAGCCTAAGATCAAGATATATATCCTCGCTCACGACAGCGACAGCGCATCGCTTGCAAAGAAGGCGGAGCTCTATTCCATAGATTCCAGAAAGATGACAGAGGTATAATGCCTCTTTAGGATTACTAAAGTGACAGAAAAGCAAAAGCATATAAGAAATTTCTCGATTATTGCTCATATAGACCACGGCAAGTCCACGCTCGCCGACCGTATTCTTGAGAAGACCAAGACGGTTGCCTCACGTGACATGGAATCTCAGATCCTTGATAATATGGATCTTGAGCGCGAGCGCGGAATTACCATCAAGGCGAGGGCGGTCAAGCTCAATTACAAAGCATCAAACGGTGAGGATTACGTCTATAATCTTATCGACACTCCCGGTCACGTTGACTTCGGCTACGAGGTTTCCCGTTCCTTGCAGGCCTGCGAGGGCGCGCTTCTTGTTGTTGACGCCACTCAGGGTGTCGAGGCGCAGACTCTTGCCAATGCCTATCTCGCGGTTGACAATAATCTTGAGATCCTTCCCGTAATAAACAAAATAGACCTCGCGTCCGCGGATATAGAGGGCGCAAGGCGTGAGATCGAGGATATTATAGGTATACCCGCAGAGGGGTGTCCTGCCGTTTCGGCAAAGAACGGTCTTAATATCGAGGACGTTCTTGAGAAGATAGTTACCGATATCCCCGCTCCCGTAGGAGATCCCGAAGCGCCTCTTAAAGCGCTGATATTCGACTCCCACTACGATTCTTACCTCGGAGTCGTTGTTTACATCCGAATTTTCGACGGCAGCATAAAAGCAGGCGACAGAATACGCCTTATGGCTCGCGGCACCGAGTTTGACGTCGTTGAGGTAGGCACGATGGAGCCCTTTGGTCTGTGCAAGTGCGAGAGTCTCAGCGCGGGTGAGGTCGGATATATTACCGCGTCCATCAAGACGGTCGGCGATACCCGTGTCGGTGATACCGTCACTACCGCGGTCGGCGGCGCGAGCGAGCCTTTACCCGGCTTCCGTGACGTTCACCCCATGGTTTACTCGGGTATATATCCTGCCGACGGCGCGAGATACGGCGACCTTCGCGACGCGCTGGAGAAGCTGCAGCTCAATGATGCCTCGCTCGTATTTGAGCCCGAGACCTCTGTTGCGCTCGGCTTTGGCTTCAGATGCGGCTTCCTCGGACTTCTGCATATGGAGATAATCGAGGAGAGACTTGAAAGAGAGTTCAATCTCGATCTGATCACGACCGCTCCCTCGGTCATCTATAAGGTAAAGCTCAGGAGCGGCGAGACCGTAATGGTCGATAATCCCTCCATGTTCCCGTCACCCGATGAGATAGACACGTCCTACGAGCCTATTATGAAGGCGACTGTGATAACGCCCACCGAGTACGTCGGAGGCATTATGGATCTTTGCCAGGACAGACGAGGCGTGTTCATTGATATGAAATATCTCGACACCGAGAGAGTGGAGCTTCACTATCAGCTTCCTCTTAACGAGATCATATACGACTTCTTCGATGCCCTTAAGAGCCGCTCCAAGGGATATGCGTCTCTTGACTACGAGCTCCACGGATATGAGGCATCCAAGCTTGTAAAGCTTGACTTTATGCTTAACGGCGAGGTAGTAGACGCTCTTTCCTTTATAGTTTTTGAGGACAGAGCGTACGGCAGAGCTAGAAAGATCGCCGAGAAGCTCAAGGAGAACATCCCCCGCCAGCTCTTTGAGATACCCATTAAGGCGGCTATCGGCTCCAAGATCATTG
>CAYWPS010000014.1:0-33496 GCA_964460165.1 uncultured Ruminococcus sp.
TATCCCCTGCGCAAAAGAGGCTAGCTCAAGTTTTTCGAACTTGAGCTAGCCTCTTACGTTAAGCGCAAATTTGAGGAGATCAAGGTTGAAAACCTACGGTTTCCTCATTTTTATTATTTTTTATTGAAGCCTTGTTCAGACTCAGCTTTTAGCGACTCAGTCCTTTTTCTTTCAGCGCGTAAATTCGCGTTACTTTAATTTCCGAGCATAAAGTCAAGCATCACCTTAAGCTTGTCGTAGGTTACAGAACCGATCTCGCTGCTGATGATACTTCCCGCGCCGTCAACTATCACCGTCATAGGATACATATTGTTTGATCCTCCGTAAACGGTATAGAGGTAATCCTCCGTGCTACCGTCAGCCGCAAGCGAATCAGCTCCGAACAAAATTTCAGAATCGGGATAGGTCTCGTTTATAAAGCTGTACGAATCCTCTATGTAAATGGACTTGGTGATAGCTACGACCGTGACGCTGTCAGCATACTCGGCGGCTATACGGTCAAAATAAGGAAGCTCCTGAACGCACGGACCGCACTGAACGTGCCAGAAATTAATAATGGTGATCTTGCCCGAATTTTCCGTTGGGTTGAAGGTCTCGGCGCCGTAGCCCGTACCGTCAAATACGGGAATGTCAAAATCGGCGCAGGCATCGCCGGGAGCGAGCACCGTAATAGTGTCAGGAGTGTCCGTCTTGTCGATGAAATTATAGTAAACAAGCGCGGAAACAAGAAGCGACACCATAAGCACTGCCGCAACGATTCTTGTAATTAAGCGTCGTTTTGCTAACTTTTGATTACTTTTTTGAGTATTTTCAAGACAAACCGCCCTTTCCTCCTCGCTCATATCGGGAGTGATCGGCGCGATCTCATCGGGCGGAAGAATGACCTTACCTCCGCGCCATGAAATAGCCTTGGTGGGACATACACCGACACATTCGCCGCAGTTGATGCACTCGTGGTCGCCAACCTCGTGTATATCCATCTTACACTTTGAAATACAGAGTCCGCAGTCGGTGCACTTGGGCTTCTCAAGCTTGATGCCAAGTATGGCGAATTTATTGAAAAGACCGTAGAGAGCTCCGAGAGGACAAAGAAACCGGCAGAATACCCTGAAGATAAATACCGAGCCGACTATTATGCTGACCGCAAGTATAAACTTCCATGTAAAGAGAGGTCCGAGCATCGAGAGATTGCTCTCGTTCACCTTGTTGGAAAGAAGTCCGAACGCGCCCTCGATGGTACCCGCGGGACAAACGTATTTGCAAAATCCGGGAAGCTGAACGTTGCGAAGTCCGTAAAGGACGGGAACGATAAACACGAGGAACACGAGAAGCACGTACTTGAAGTAGGAGAGTATCCTTGTGAAGCGGTTTTTCTTAAGCTTTGGAGTCTTGATCTTATAAAGGAGCTCCTGAATGAGTCCGAAGGGACAGAGGAAGCCGCAGATCATTCTTCCGAGAAGAATACCGTATAGGACGATTATGCCGAAAACGTAGTACGGCGCTCTCTTTTCCGATGCTCCGAGCGCCCCTTGTAGCGAGCCGAGCGGACAAGATCCCGACGCGCCCGGACAGGAGTAACAGTTAAGACCCGGAGTGCAAATGTTCTTCAGGGGACCCTGATATATTTTTCCGTTGGCAAAGCCCTTCAGATTGGCGTTAAAGAGGAGCGCCGAATACAGCTGAATGAGCTTTCGCTTGGATGGGACCAAGCTTTTCAATTTAGTTAAAATCTTACTCATATATTATCCAAGTCCTATACATTCCGTGCAAATATTGATCGCCTTATTGAGAACGTCCGTCATACCGCCGTTGATGATGCCGGCGATGATGAAGAATATAGCGCATCCGACGAGAGCTATTCTCACGCCGAGCGTGATAGGTCCCTCATTCCGCTTGAAGAATTCCTTTACCATGGCTATTCCCGTTTTCGGTCCGTCACCGCGCGGCGCGGCTGCGCCAAGCTTCATCGCCTCCTTGAGAAGCTCTGCCTCTCGCTTGTAGGAAGCGTCGGTAAGGATAACGTAAACTGCCTCGTAGATGGCTAAAGGAGCTAAAAACGCGAGGTAAACCAGCATACCGTGTAAAATTTCGGTATTATATTCCCCGCTAACCGCAGGGAAGTTGTCGGGATCAAGAAGGTAGATGAGCGGCAGAGTCGAAGAAAGAATGAGAAGCGCCAGATTGACGCAGGTTAGGATGCTTCTCTTACGCCTTTGCGCGCGTATTTTTTCGCCCGTCTCACTGTCAAGCGCATCAACGTCCACCATCCTTGCAAGCCTTGCGGTAATTACTCTCGGAGCGCGGAGACCGACGAGCCTGCCCTCCTCATCCGGCATAACGACGCCGAGGACGATACTGCCCGTCGCAAGGATAAGGGTCACGTAGGTTGGTACGGCTATTCTCGAAAATGCCGCGCCGATGCTCGCCCTCGTGAAAGGACTGTCTCCGCTCTCGTAGATAGAATAACAGGAGATTATGAAAAGGATACCCGTGACGACTAAAAGCGCCGAGAGCGCTATGCCGTATATGAGGCGTATCCGCTTTTTTACTTCATTGGTAAGATTCACTTTATTTTCCTTTCAAGTGAGTGTATTTCCATCTTTATGAGTATATCATATCGCGGTGTGAAAGTCAATAGCGCCGGGCTAAAAGCAACTCATTTTCCTTTTTTCGATATTACCCCTCCGAAATTGTATACATTAGACAATTTCCCCTATTACGCCATCCTGTTTTTATGGCAAAGTAATATATTTTTTGGAACATTTTAAATATAATGTAAACTCACTTGAAATTTTGTGTACAATATGTTAAAATATTTGAGTATGTTATGTGCACATACGCGCACATATCGCATTACACAGTAATAAAAGAAAGGCAAAATCCGAAATGAACAAGAAAAGAATCAAAAAGGTTTCGTCAAGGATCCTGATGGCTCTTCTCGCGGTGGCGATGGTCTTCACCTTCGCGGCGTCCACGATTGGCACGACCGTAGCGGCGGATACCGCAGTCTTCAAGAAGAACGACTCTATTTACACCGATTATACGAGCTATCTTGACAGCTCGGTGGTACAGGCTCTGCCCGCTACCGTCAGCGACGATGAGACCATCTCGGTGATAGTCAAGCTTGACACACCGACGCTTCTGGAAGCGTATAACGAAACGGACAAGGCAATGTCCTTCTCGGAATACGTGACCACGGATGAAGCGCAGAAGATCAAGGCGCAGATACAAGCCGAAAAGGAGAGATATCTTGCCGCGCTGACGAGAAGCGGCGTCTCCTACACAACGGGCTGTGACTACGCCAACATTATCGCCGGCTTCGAGGTGCTCTACAAGGCAAAGAGCTTTGAAACTGCCTGCGAGCAGCTTTCCGGCGGCGCTATCGCCATCGTCGGCGAGGTTTATAACGTATCCGAAACACAGCTGGTTGAAAACAAGATCGACGTCGTAGAGGAGACCGGTATCTTCGACAGCTCCGATTTTAAGATCAACGGCAAGAAATACAGCGGAAGCGGTATGGTAGTCGCGGTTCTCGATACCGGTCTTGACTACACTCACTCCGCGTTCGATCCCGCAAGGCTCGATAAATCCAACCTCTCGCTTACGAAGAGCAAGGTGGCGGCGCACATAGCTAATACCACGGCGGCATCGAGAGTTTCCGGACTTACCGCAGACGACGTATACATAAACGAGAAGGTCCCCTTCGCGTTCGACTACGCGGACAACGACTCCGACGTGTACTCGCTCCACAATAACCACGGTACTCACGTATCCGGCGTTATCGTAGGTAACGACGACACCATCCTCGGCGTTGCTCCCGACGCGCAGCTCGTATCCATGAAGATATTTTCCGACGTGCAGGACTCCGCAAGGGCGTCCTGGATACTCGCGGCTCTCGAGGACTGCGTAGAGCTCGGCGTTGACGTCATCAACATGTCTCTCGGTACTGCCTGCGGCTTCAGCCGTGAGACAGACCAGGAGCAGATGTCAGGCGTTTACGACGATATCAGAGCTCTCGGTATCAGTCTCGTCGTTGCGGCTTCAAACAGCTTCAACTCCGCGTACGGCTCGGAGAAGAACGGTAACCTCGGTCTCACCTCCAACCCCGACACCTCGACCGTAGGCTCTCCCTCCACCTACGACGGCGCGCTCTCCGTAGCCTCCATCAACGGTACGAAGACTCCCTATATGCTCGACTCGGACGGAACTATCATATACTTCGTTGAGTCCTCCGACAGCGCTGGTGAGGAAAAGAACTTCTTTGACGGTCTGCTAGGCTCGTCGCAGGATCCGCTGGAGCTTGAATATGTGCTTATCCCCGGCGTCGGTAATCCCTCCGACTACGACGGCATAGACGTCAAGGGCAAGATAGCGCTGGTACGCCGAGGCACTAACACCTTCGAGGAAAAAGCTAAAGCGGCTGAAGCGGCGGGCGCAAAGGCGCTCATCGTATACAACAACACCTCGGGTGATATCCGCATGAACGTGGGTATCGTCGATATCCCCGTCTGCTCAGTAAGCCAGGACGACGGCGAAAGACTCGCGGCGGCAAAGACGGGCACGCTCAAGATAAGCAGGTCGCAGACCTCGGGTCCCTTCATGTCCGACTTCTCATCATGGGGTCCCTCTCCCTCGCTTCAGATCAAGCCCGAGATAACCGCGCACGGCGGTAACATTCTCTCAGCGGTAACAGGCCACGGATATGAAAGACTTTCCGGTACGTCTATGGCATGTCCCAATATGGCAGGCGTTATCGCGCTTCTGCGTCAGTATGTTATAACGAATTTCGAGTCCAAAATAATGAACGAAAACGGCGTTATCGACTACGTAGAGGTCAATTCCATCGTCAACAGACTCCTTATGTCTACCGCCGATATAGTCAACAACAAAAACGGACTTCCCTACGCGGTAAGAAAGCAGGGCGCGGGTCTTGCCAACCTCGACGCAGCTGCCACGACAAAGGCGTACATACTCACATACGACAGACTTGACGGTTCGGTAATGGACAAGTCCAAGATCGAGCTCGGCGACGACCCGAGCAAGTCGGGCGTATACGTCCTTAAGTTCACTATTGATAATTTCGGTACTACTGCACTTTCATACGATATATCCGCCTCCGTTATGACGGAGGGCGTGAGCGAAACACCCACCTACCAGGGCGAGACCGTCGTTTCCGAGGAGGGATATCTCCTCAAGGGTGCGAGCGTGGTTATTACGTCCACCCGCGGCGGAAGTCTCAGCGGAAACACCGTTACCGTAGCTGCGGGAGCCCAGTGTGACGTCGTTATCACCATCACGCTGAGCGACGCGGACAAGGCGTACCTTGACTCCTCCTTCGAGAACGGCATGTACGTAGAGGGCTTCGTTACCCTCACGGCAAAGGACGCGGACTCCGTGGACCTCAACGTCCCCTACCTTGCGTTCTACGGCAACTGGTACCAGGCTCCCCTCTTTGACCTCGACTACTTCGAGACCAACGCAGACGAGCTCAACGACGCTCTCGATACTCTTGACAAGACTCTGCCCGACGCATACGCTACCCGTCCTATCGGCGGTATCTCCGAGGACTACGTAAGCTATCTCGGCTCTTACTACTTCCTCCAGAATCCCAACAACAAGGTCATCTCCGCATCGAGAGATTATATCGCGCTCTCCAACACCGAGGGAACGATACACTCCCTCCGTTTCGTATGGGCAGGTATGCTCCGTAACGCGGACAAGATCGTGATAACGATAACCGACGACGCTACGGGCGAGGTCATACTCGAAAAGGTAGATACCTCGATCCGCAAATCCTACGGCGACGGCGGATCTTACATCTATCCCGCCAACGTCGAGATAGAGTTTGATACTCTGGACTACAACCTCAAGAACAACTCAACCTACACCGTCAAGCTTCAGGGCTACCTGGACTACGACGACGGAACGGGCACTAACAAAACGCCCGAGTACAACCTCAACAGCACCTTTGAGTTCCCTCTCACCATCGACTTTGAGGCTCCGACGCTCACCGACTGTGAGTTCTACACGGAGTACGACAAGGACGCTAAGAAAAACCGTCTCTTCGTCAGGATGGCTGTCTACGACAACCATTTCGCAATGGGTATGCAGGTCGGATACGTCGGATATCAGTACGACGACACCGGCGCTTACGTAACCGATGAGAGCGGAAGCAAGATCAATATGCTCTATCCCTTCGAGTCTTATATGACGCCCATATACAGTGAGCGCAACGGCATCACCTACGTGACTTACGAGCTCACCGATTATATCTACGACATAAAGAGTAACGAAAGAGACGGAGATGATACCACCTTCGCGGTATCGATCTACGACTACGCCCTCAACGAGGCTACCTACGAGATCAAGCTCCCCGACAGCTTCGCAGAGCTCTATCTCAAGGAATCCTCGATAACCCTCAATCCCAACGAGGTCTACACCATTGACGCCAACGTCTACCCCGAGACAGAATGGGCTGAGCTGCTCGAGTACTCTACCTCCAGCAGCGCGATACGCATCGTAAACAATAAGATCGTCGCGGTCAAGTCCGGTAAGGCAGAGGTAGAGATCTACGACAAGAAGTCAGGTAAATCGGTATGGCTTGCGGTTACCGTCCGCGCTCCGGGAGACGAGGGCTACAAGGAGGTATCAAAGCCCGTAGCCGACGTCTTTGAGCTGACGGGATATACCACTCTCAAGGCGTTCTACTTCATGTCCAGCGATGACAGAGATATAGGCGAGACGGGTGACGAGGTCATCTTCAACGGTCAGAGCTATTCCCTCTCCTTCTACCCCTCCGAGTCGGTACGCATCAAGTATAAGCTCGACGCCTACTTCCCGGACGACACAACGGTAGAGTTCATCTCAAGCAACGAGAGTATTGCCAAGGTCAGCCAGGACGGCACGATCGTGGCTCTCGGAGAGGGCTACACCTCTATAACCGTCAGAGTCCTTCAGAACGGCAAGGCGACCTATACCACCGCGACCATCTCAATTGAGGTAAAGGATCCGTACGTAAGAACGGGTCCCTCGCTCGACAACTACTACGGTGCGGGTGAGATGAACTCCGGTATCGTTGAGATACCCGAGGATATGCTCTTTACCAAGATCGGTCAGTTCGCGTTCTCGAACTACGAATACGTATCCAAGGATCTTACCGCGGGCGATGTCATTGACGACGAGGAGCCGGATGCGACCAAGATCACTTACATCGGAAACGATGCTATAAAGAAGATAATCATCCCCGAGGGCGTCGAGTCCATCGGCGCTTACGCCTTCGCGAACCTCACCGCTCTTGAGGAGGTCGTGCTCCCCTCGACCCTCGAATCTATCGAGTACGGCGCGTTCTACAACTGCACGAAGCTTAAGACCGTTAAGGGTCTTGAGCACGTCAAGCTCATTAACCAGAATGCTTTTGCGTACTGTAACATTTCGAACAACCTCTCGCTCGACAGCATCCACGCTATCGGCGACTATGCGTTCTTCGAGAACAGAAGTCTCAAGTCGGTGACCTTCCCCTCTACTCTCAGCTCCATAGGCGCTTACGCCTTCGCGTTCAACACCTATACCGAGGAGCAGCTTGAGGAATACGGTATCAAGTCTCCCAGCCTTGTAAACTTCGACGTTTCAGCCTGCGGCACGGTCAAGTACGGTCCTTACGTATTCATGAACTGTACGTCGCTTAAGAGCGTCACGATGAATACGAACGTCATTCCCGCAGGCGCGTTCTACAACTGCGCGAAGCTGACCAACGTGAATATCGGAGCTACGGTATCCTCCATCGGCGAATACGCCTTCACGGGTACTGCCGTAAGCACCTTCAACGTAGCCGAAGGCAACACGGCCTTCAAGCCCTCGGGAAGCAAGAGCTATCTGCTCTCGAGCGACGGCTCCACCCTCCTTCTCGCAGCTCCCGGCGTCAGCGGCTCGTTCTCGCTCACCGGAGTAAGCAGGATAGGATACGGAGCATTCGCCGGCAACGGCAATATCACGTCCGTATATATGCCAGACGTAACCTCGGTGGACGGCTACGCGTTCTCGGAGTGTACAAAGCTTACGAGCGTTACTCTCGGCGCGCTCACCGAGCTTGGCAGCTACTCCTTCTTCCTTACCTCCATCACGGAGCTGCCCAATATTGACGGCGTAAGCTACATCGGCGACTACGCCTTCGCCTTCTCTCTTATCAGTAAGGTCGAGATAGGCGACGGTGTGACTGTCGGCGAGGGCGCGTTCTGTGAATGTACCGAGCTCGTCAGCGTCGTTATCGGCAAAAACGCAGTCATCGGCAACAGCGCGTTCCTGCGCGGAATGGGCACTGTCGACCCGAGAACAGGAAATTATCTCAACGTCGAGCTGACGCATGATCTCGCATCAGGCTTCTATCAATATACTTCTCTCTCCAAGCTCGTGAGCCTTGAGATCAGATCCAACGCCGTTATCGGCGAATCCGCGTTCATGGGCGCGGGCAACCTCAGAAGCGTACAGCTCGGCGAGGGCGCAAGCATCGGCAATATGGCGTTCTACAACTGCCGCTTGCTCTACGATATCGATCTCTCCGGCGTAAAGAAGATCGGCGATATGGCATTCTCCGGAGACAACGCCTACGCGTTCGTCAATGCGGCGGGCACGGACTACGCCGTCAAGGACGGTAACTACGTCATCGTATATTACAATCCCATCTTCGATAAGGTCGACCTCTCCTCTCTTGAGGAGCTGGGCTCGCAGGCATTTATGCACTGTAAGAGACTCACTGCGGTCACCCTCGGAGATAAGCTCACCGCTATTCCCGATATGGCGTTCTCAAACTGCGATAACCTCAAATACGTAAACCTCGAAAACGTGGTGAATATCGGATACGCGGCGTTCAGTGAGACTGATCTCGTTACCGCCGACCTCTCGAGCGCGCTGGAGATAGGCGACTACGCCTTCACCTACTGCGACAAGCTCGACGGCGTGATCTTCAATCCCGTCTGCTGCTATGTAGGCGAGGGAGCATTCTCCTACTGCTCATCCCTCAACAACGTCCGTTTCCTTAATAAAATAGGTCACATCAGCGACTACGCCTTCGCGTACACCGACATAAGAGAGGCTGATCTCGCTTCCGCGACCTACGTCGGCGATCTCGCCTTCATCAAGGAGGAGCTCACGCCCTTCAAGCTGACTCTGGGCGAGAACATCGAAACCCTTGGCGACAACCCCTTCGCCCTTTGTCAGATAGGTCCCTTCTACAAGGTAGCCGAGGAGGTCTGGAACGGAATCACGGTAGGCACCGAATATCTCTACACCTACGATATCAACGATCACGTAAAGATCATCAACGGCTCTATCTACTGCGTAGTTCCGAACGGTCTTGAGCTCACCACCTACGTGGGACTCGACAAGGACGGCAACAGTCTGGACAAGGACAACGTCAAACTCGACGAGAGCACCGTCAGGATCACGGCTATGGCGTTCGTGGGCTCGGATATCACGAGAGTGACCCTTCCCCACTCGCTCAACTCCATCGGTCACAAGGCGTTCTATCAGTGCGGAAAGCTTCAGATAGTCGTCTTTGAGAGCTACGAAGCACCCGTGCTTGAGGAGGAGTTCGATCAGAATCTTTACGACTCCTACGAGAACATCCCAAGCGTGGGCACGTACGAATTCTCCTATTGGGAGGATCAGGACGGCGACGGCAAGCTCGACACTCAGATCCCCGTATCCTACGACGGTATCGGAATCGTTCCCTATTACATGTGGAATATTTCCTCCACCAAGTACAACAACGTATACTACGGCGCTAACTTCGTAGACCATATAGGCTACGTTATTGACCGCGACAGCGAGGGCAACGGCAACAGAAATTACGCTAACATGGGCAATCTCATAATGATCGCTCCCTCCAACGGCGTTTACTACGATTCATTCATCATTAACCAGTACTTCGGCTCCCGCATATCCGGAGCGGTCGCGGCTGACGACGTCACCATGGCGGCTATCGCGGCTATAAACGCTCTGCCCGAGAGAGTAACCCTCGAGGACGAGCACCTCGTTATCGCAGCCAGAGCGGCTTACAACAAGATAAGCAGCGCAGAGCAGCAGGCTCTCGTAACCGAATACCTCCAGAAGCTTATCACCGCCGAGAATCTTATCAAGGCTTATAAGAACGCAGGCTCAACCGATACTCCCGAGGTCTCGGATACTCCCGCAAGCACCAAGGATCCGACCAGGACGGCTCTCATCGTCCTCTCCGTCATCGAGACGGTAGAGATCGTTGGTGTTGCTGCGGCTGCGGCAATATGGTTCTATCTCAGACGCAAGAAAAAGATGCGTGAAAATCTGGCTCTTATGGGCGAAAGAAGGACGGTGACCGTCAGGAAGACCGCAGCCGAGACTGTAAAGCGCGAGCTGACAGCCGAGGAAATGGCAGAGCTGGCGGCTGCGCACGAAAAACGCGCCAGGGAGCTCGACGCCAAGCACGAAAGGAACAGAAAGATAAAAAAGATCGCCGTGCTAGGACTCCTTCTTGCTCTGTGTATCGCGGGCGTGGCTTTTGCCGCGACCAAGTGCAGCAAGGACACCTCTCCCTATAAGGGATACAGCGAAGCCGGATATTCCTTCAGCGTCAAGTACGACGCAAACGGCGGTACGTTTACCACCAATACGGATACTCTTATAGACACTTACAACATAAACGACCTTCCCGCCAACGAGGACGGACAGAAGGTTGCGTCTCTCCTTGACCCCAACAGCTCCGCGAGAGGAAATCAGGCGTACCTCGCGGCTAAGGTAGGCTACTATCTCGCAGGCTGGTACCAGGTAAGAACCGAGATCAAGGATGAAGACGGAAATGTAACGGGTTATATCTACAGCGGCAAGTGCGACTTTGAAAACGCGAAGCTCTATATCGACCCCGATAAGAACTATAACCCCGAAAAGCCCGTTGTAACTCTCTACGCTGCGTGGGTTCCCAGCCTCACCTACGAGTTCTACTCGGTTGACGGCGAGGGCAACACCGTGCTTATCGGCACCAAGGACATGAATCCTATCGGAAGCTCCGAGATAACGGTGCCCGCATATAACCCCGAGACAGGTGTCGTCGATATCAACGACTTCCCCTATCTGCAAAACAACACATACTCTGAAATATACACTGATAAGGAATGCACCGAGAAAATCACCGATGCTACGATCGCTCATACCGGCAGCTACGACGACAGTACCGCTACGGTAGCAAATCCGACTATGAAGATATACTGCAAGCTTCTTGACGGCATACACGTAAGAGTTGACAGCGCGGATAAGCTCATCGCAAACGCAAATCTGAACGGTGTATACACACTCGAGGGCGACCTCGACTTCAGCGGCAAGCGTTGGCCCGAGGTATTCTCCGAGGGCAGCTTCAGCGGCAAGATCATCGGTAACGGCTACTCCATCAAGAACGTAACTCTTGAGCAAAGCAATAACAGCGTCACGAGCTTCGGTCTGTTCGGACAGATCTCCGAGGGCGCGGTCATCAAGAACGTAACCTTCGATAATATCACGGTAAATGTCAAGGCGGGAAGCCGTCTTAACGCGAACATAGGTATCATCGCGGGCGTGCTTGCGGACGGTGTCATGGATTCCGTCAAGCTCAAGAACTCTAAGATGGTTGTCTATACCAAACAGATCGCGTCGGGCACGGTAATTAAGCCCGATTACGGACTTGTATGCGCTCTCGGCTCCGTATCCGGAGTTGACTTTAGCGTAAACTGCGGCGTTGAGTTCTCACGCTTCGGCGATGCCGATACCGTGGAACACGTCGAATACAACGACGTCACTTATGACACCGAGGGACGCTTCAAGCTCACCCTCAAGGAGTCCTGAGGTCAAAAATTCGTTTGCTAAAATAAAAGAGGAGAAAAAATGAAAAAAAGAATCATATGCGCGGTCCTCTGTATAGCGATGTGCTTCTCTATGACGCTCTCGTTCACGGGCTGTGCTACCGGTGACTCCGGCTCGGATGCATTCGTTATTATGACGGAGAATCTCGAAGGTCTTTTCAATCCATTCTTCTCAACGTCGGCAACCGACGGTACGATCGTGTCTATGACGCAGATAGGTATGCTCTCGTCAAAGCTCAACGACGCGGGCGAGGTTGACGTGGCTTTCGGTGAAAACGAAGCCACGGTCACCCTCGACTTCGAGCAAAGCGAGCTTAACGAGGCAGGCGAAACCGTCTATACCTTCGTTTTAAAGAATGGTATCAAATATTCGGACGGACATCCACTCACGATGGAGGACGTTCTCTTTAACCTTTACGTTTATCTCGACCCCGTATATACGGGATCGGCAACCATCTACTCGACCGACATCAAGGGTCTGGCAGCTTACAGAAACCAGTCCCTCGGCGCTGACAGCGACAACAACAGCGAGGACGCCATCAACGCCAACGCACAGAGCAGAGCCGAGCAAAGAGTCATGACTCTCGTTCAGCTCTACTGGGATACGAACAAGAAGATCAACGGCTCGAGCGCTTCGACCAATAACGTGACCTACGCGCAGATGGTTGAGGCAATAAAGAATTACAACATTAAATCTGACCTTGGCTATCTTGCGGCGGTAGCTACCACCGACAAGCAGAGCGAGGTAACCTACCAGTACCTTCTTGACGACTACGAGCTCGCTCTTAAGTATTTCCGCGAGGAGCTGGAAAGCGACTACAATAACGCTAAGGACTCCTACACGGAGGCTCCCTACAAGGAGCACCCCGAGTTCCAGGATGAAGTATTCTGCTTCATGTTCACCGAGGGCTTCATAACCCCCGAATATGAGAAGATATCCGGCACCAATAAGGACGATAAGTCCAAGATAAAGGGCTTCAAGTACAACTACAATCACGAGACGATCACCACCAAGGAGGCGGCAATTGAGAAGGTATATAACGATACCGTTACTCAGAGCCTTGACGCCATCCTTCTCTATTGGGCTACCGCGTCAAAGCTCACCACCGAATTCACCGCCAAGGCGAAGGAGGTCATCCTGCGCGAGGGCGCGGGCGACGAGCTGATCGTTCCCAATATCGAGGGTATAGTATCTCTCGGTCATACCACGGACGTTGAAACCGTGACCGTAAACGGCAACGAATACACCGTTGCTCACGAGCACGATGAAAACGGCGTCCCAGTAAACGAGAACGAGTACGACGTCCTTCAGATCACCATCAACGGCGTTGACCCAAAGGCAGTATGGAACTTCGCCTTCTCGGTCGCTCCTCAGCATTACTACGGCAAGGGCAGTCCCGTGGGCGTGGATATCGCCAACAATAAGTTCGGCGTGCAGTTCTCCTCATTCGACTATATGAGAGACGTGCTCCAGACTCCCGACAACAACAAGCTACCTATGGGCGCGGGCGCGTACAAGGTCACCGACCGTTCCGGAAGCGACAACCCCGACAGAAACGACTTCTTCAGCAACAACATCGTATACTTCAAGGCTAATACCTACTTTGAAACCGTAGGCGAGGGCATCTCTAACCCGAAGATCGAGAAGGTGCGTTATCAGGTAGTCAGCGCGGCAAACGCCCTGGCGGCGCTTGAGGAAGGCAGCGTACACTATATTACGCCCCAATACTCCAAGGATAACTACACCAAGATAGCAGAGCTCGAAAAGAGCAATTTTGAGAGTCTGCTCACGGATCAGCTCGGTTACGGTTACATAGGCATCAACGCCTCGAAGGTGACGAATATCAACGTCCGCAAGGCTATTATGTGCGCTATGAACACCACTCTCGCGCTGGACTACTACGCGAGCGGTACGGCATCGCAGATCTACTGGCCTATGTCCAAGGTATCCTGGGCGTACCCCAAGGGCGCCGGTGACGATATCACTAATGACAAGGGATATCCCCAGCCGGGCGGCACGTACAGCAAGGAGGATGCCGAGGTGGCTATACAGAGCTACATGCAGGCGGCAGGTGTAAGCGAGGGTCACCCCGACCTCTCCATCACCTTCACCATCGCGGGCTCTAACCTCAACGACCACCCCACCTACAAGACCTTCAGAGACGCGGCAGAGCTTCTCAACAGTCTCGGCTGGGACGTAACCGTTGAGCCGGATACTCAGGCGCTTACCAAGCTTGCGACAGGCTCGCTTCAGGTATGGGCGGCAGCCTGGGGCTCCACTATCGACCCCGACTTATATCAGGTATACCACAAGAACTCCACCGCAACCTCCACGCTCGCATGGGGCTACCCCTACATCAAGGCGGCGGGCGGTGAGGAAAAGGAGATCCTCGACGAGCTCTCAGAGAAGATCGACGAAGCGCGCGAGACCACGGACAGAACGGTTCGTACCGCGCTTTACGAGGAGGCAATGAGCCTTATCCTCGACCTTGCGATAGAGCTCCCCGTTTATCAGCGTTCCACCGTATACGTATATAACACCGACATCATCAATCCCGACACTGTCCCCGACGTCATCAACCCCTACTCCTCTCCCCTTGACAGAATCTGGGAGCTCGAGTTCAACGAGGGCGCCTTCAGCGGCAAGAGCAACGTTGATGCGGGTCTCATCTTTGCTATTATAGCAGGAGCTGCCGCTATTGCTGCCATTGTGCTTGCGGTTATCTACGTATCTAAAAAATACAGCGAAAAATCACCCCTTGCGGCATACGCCGTAACTATCTCGGATATTGAGTCGGGTAACGTAAGACTCCCCGGCGATCCGAAGAAAAAGAAAAGCGTCAACAAAGCCAAGGATAAGATCACTGAGGAAGGAGAAGAACAATGCTGAAATACATACTTAAGAGAATAGGCCTTGCCATCGTCATCCTCATCGGCGTATCGCTTATCATTTATTTTCTCATAAGACTCATGCCCGTCGACTTCATTCAAACCAAAGTCAACGCTATGAACCAATCTAACTCCGTACCCGCGGACGCGGTAGAAAACCTATACAAGATGTACGGACTGGATAACAGCGGATTCAAGGGCATCGTTACGGGATATTTCAACTGGCTGAAGGCTCTGGCTAAATTTGACCTCGGCAAGAGCTTCGTTGACTACGCTCCCGTTGCGGAGGTTATCGCCAAGAACATGGGCATCTCCTTCGCGGTAGCTCTTATCGCTACCGTATTCGAGTTTATGATCGCTATCCCTCTCGGAATCACGGCGGCAACGCACCAATACTCCTTCCGCGACTATCTTGTAACCGTGCTTGCGATGATAGGCATTTCCCTGCCCTCGTTCTTCTTCGGTCAGATGTTAAAGAACGTATTTGCGCTCCAGCTCGGATGGTTCCCAAGCCAGGGTACGCTCTCCGGCGCGGGGTCGGCTACCGGTCTTGCGCTTATCCCCGACTACTTAGCTCACATGTTCCTTCCTATTCTTACCGTTGTAATACTCAGCATCGGTCCGAGAATGAGAATGACGAGAACGAATATGCTGGAGGTCATGAACTCCGACTATATCCGTACCGCAAGAGCCAAGGGTCTTACCGAAACCAAGGTTATATACAAGCACGCGTTCCGTAACACGCTCATCCCTCTCGTTACCACGCTCGCGGGTCTGCTGCCCTCGCTCTTCTCCGGTGCTATCATCACGGAGCAGGTCTTCGGCCTCGACGGTATCGGTAACATAGCGCTGAACCGAATGATGCAGGGTGATATCCCCTTCATCATGGGATATAATATGTTCCTCGCTATGCTCAGCGTGCTCGGCGTGCTTCTCTCCGACCTGATGTACGTAATAGTTGACCCGAGAGTCAAGCTTGATTAAGGAGGACTTATGGAAGAAAAAATCATTTCTCAGAATGAAGAAAATAACGAAGTTCTCCCCGCGGGCGAGACGGTCGAGACCGGGGCTGCGGATACCGAGGTACCGCTTGACAGAAACATCAAGCTTATGTCTCCCATGCAGATGGTCATCCGCCGCTTCTTCCGTTCCAAGCTCTCCATTGTCGGTCTTGTAATGATAGTTTCCCTCTTTCTCTTCAGCTTTGTCGGTCCCCTCGTATACACGAGATGGGGAGAGATAGAGCTTGATGAGTCAGGTACCGTGTCCTACACTGTACAGGAGGTCGAGATGACCGACGAGAACGGAAACACCTATACGATACAGCAGACTATCGAGAGACAGGAGAAGGATAACTACCTCGCTCCCCCCTCAAAGGATCACCTCCTCGGCACAGACGAGCAGGGCTACGACGTCTTCACCAGACTTATGTACGGCGGAAGGATATCCCTCTCGGTAAGCTTTATCGCCGTGTTCGTAATCACCGTGCTCGGCGTTATACTCGGCGGCATCGCAGGCTACTTCGGCGGCATCGTGGATAACATCATAATGAGAGTCTGCGACGTGCTTATGTGTCTGCCCGGTATTCCGATCCTTCTTATCATCAGTACGCTGCTCGAGGCGGCAGAGATCGACGCAAAGTACAGAATATACTGGCTTATGGTATATCTGACTTTGTTCTCCTGGCCCGGAACGGCACGTCTTGTGCGCGGACAGATACTCTCACTTCGTGAGCAGGAGTATATGGTCGCGGCAGAGGCGATGGGATACTCCACCTCGAGAAAGATATTCAAGCATCTCGTACCCAACGTTATGCCCCAGCTTATCGTACAGATGACTCTCAGCCTTGGCAGTATGATACTCTACGAGGCTACGCTTTCCTACCTCAATATGGGCGTTAAAGCGCCTTACGCCGCTTGGGGTACCATGATCAACATCATTTCCACCAATACCGACATTCTCCAGAACAACTTTAACGTCTGGGGCGCGCCCGGTATCTGTATAGTAATCGCGGTTTTGGGCTTCAACTTCGTAGGCGACGGTCTGCGTGACGCACTCGACCCGAAGATGAGGAGGTAATCTATGAAGCTTGTTGATAAAATTAAAGAAATCGCGGGCAAGAAGACCGACGCTCAAAAGTCGGGAAATTACCTCACCGGAAAAGAAATACGCGCGATAGCTAAAGAAAACTCCAAGATAATGTACAGACTCGAGAAGTACAAGTACCGCAAGGCAGAGGAGTCCGAGTTCACTGCCAAGATGAAGGACGACTCCAACATTCTCGAGATCGAGGACCTCAACACCTATTTCTTCACCGATCAGGGTATCGTAAAGGCGGTAAACGGCGTATCCTTCAATATTCCAAAGAATACCACGGTCGGTATCGTCGGCGAGTCGGGATGCGGAAAGTCGGTAACGAGCATGTCCGTCATGCGTCTTGTTCAAGGACCGCAGGGACAGATCTATTCCGGAAGCATCCGCTTCAAGGCTTACGACTACAAGCGCGATGCGGACGGAAAGCCGATCCCCAAGCTTGTGACCGATGAAAACGGCGACTACGTCTTCACCGAGCTCCTTGACAGAAAGGGCAACGTCAAGATGAACAGGCGCGGCGAGGCGCTGTACGTGCCCGTGCAGGAGCACGACGAAAAGGGACGCCCCGTCTTTGAGACCGAGGAAAAGGTCTACGATATCGCAAAAATGCCTATGAACGAGATACACCGTATCAGAGGCAAGCAGATCGCGATGATATTCCAGGAGCCCATGACCTCGCTCAACCCGATTTTCACCATTGGCGAGCAGCTCGATGAGGTTACCTTCATTCACACCCCCGGAGCTACCAAGGAGATGGCAAAGGCTCGTTCGCTCGAGATGCTCGAGCTGGTAGGTATCGCAATGCCCGAGAGAGTTTACAGATCCTTCCCCCACGAGCTTTCCGGCGGTATGCGCCAGAGAGTTATGATATCCATGGCTCTGGCGTGTGACCCAAGACTCATTATCGCAGACGAGCCCACCACGGCTCTTGACGTTACCATTCAGGCACAGATCCTCGACCTTCTGCGCGACCTTAAGGATAGGATCGACGGCTCTATTATGCTTATTACTCACGACCTCGGTATCATTGCGGAGATGGCTGACTACGTCGTGGTAATGTACGCGGGACGGGTTATCGAGCAGGGTACGGTATCCGAGATATTCCACGATCCGAAGCACCCCTACACCATCGGTCTTCAGAAGTCGAAGCCTACTATGCGCTCGGGCAACGAGTCCGACACGCTCTTTAATATCCCGGGCAACGTGCCCAACCCCGTAAATATGCCTAACCACTGCTTCTTTAAGGAAAGATGCTCTATGTGTAAGGACAAATGCGCGGGTAACTACCCCTGCATGATGCAGGTAAGCCCCACGCACTTCGTTGCGTGCCACCTATACGGAGAGGAGGAGAACAATGGCTGATAACGAAATACTCGAGACGGTTGCCGCTTCGGACAGCGAGGCAGTCGAGGACGTAGCCGTTACGGAGGAGTCCTTATACGACGACGAGGCTATAATGGCGGCTCACCGCGAGGCTAAGGCGGCAAAACAGAGGGAAGATTTTGAGAAGCCCTTTGACTCCGAGGCTCTGCTTGAGGTAAGACACTTAAGAAAGTGCTTCCCTATCAAGAAATCCATCACGGGTAAGACCTTGCAAGAGCTTATCGCGGTTGACGACATATCCTTCAAGCTCAATCCCGGTGAGACTCTCGGTATCGTCGGTGAGTCGGGATGCGGTAAGACCACGATGGGCAGAACGATACTTAAGCTCCATCAGCCCTCGGGCGGTCAGATCATATTCGACGGCAAGGATATAACCAACTATACCACCAAGGAAATGCGGGATATCCGCACCAAGATGCAGATAATCTTCCAGGATCCATACTCCTCGCTCCCGCCGAGAAGCACGGTCGGAGATATTATTTCCGAGCCCGTTCTCGTACACGGTATAGTACCCAAGGAGCAGGTAAAGGACTACGTGCTAGACCTTATGGAAAAGTGCGGTCTGCGCGATTACTACTACGAGAGATATCCCCACGAGTTCTCGGGCGGTCAGAGACAGAGGATCTGTATCGCAAGAGCGCTCTCGGTCAATCCCAGGCTGGTAGTCTGCGACGAGCCCGTATCCGCTCTTGACGTATCTATTCAGGCGCAGATAATCAACCTGCTCAAGAGCCTGCAGAAGTCGATGAACCTCACCTATCTCTTTATCTCACACGACCTCTCCGTCGTTAAGTTCATCTCGGACAAGATAGGCGTTATGTACCTTGGCTCTATGGTCGAGTTCGGTAACAAGAAGGACATCTTCGACAATCCCCTGCACCCCTACACGAAGGCTCTGTTCTCGGCTATCCCCGAGCCTAACCCCGACGTGAAGATGAACAGGATCGTCCTGAAGGGAGATATCCCCTCGCCCGCCAATCCTCCGAAGGGCTGTCTTTTCCATACGAGATGCCCTCACGCAACTGAAAAGTGCAGGCACATACCCCCGAGCTACACCGAGCACGAGCCCGGTCACTTCGCGGCGTGTCACCTGCTCAACGAGGACTGAGAAATGTCGGAAAAGAAACAAAAAAAGCAAAAGGTCAAATATATCGACGACGGACGCACCATAGCCGATATGTCGGGCATTAGCGGTGTGGATAAGCGATACACGGGTCCTAAGGGCGGCTTCAAGGAGCAGCTCAGAACCTACTGGAATACGGTCAAGCTTATGTTCGTGCCGATGATGGTTACGCTAGGTATAATCACAGCCGCGTTCCTTATAATGTGGATCATCCTCACGCTCAGCTATACTTTATAAAAAAGACCACCGATGGAGCAACGGCTCTGTCGGTGGTTTTCTTATAAAGTTATATTTCCGCATCGGAGGCTTTATTCGCGGCGCGAGCCGTGCTTACGCTTCCAAGACTTATGCCGGGGCGGCAGCGATACTAATCAATCGCTTACGTAGCTCTTTTCCTTAAGCAGATCGAGATTTCTTTCAACGGTTTTTCTGCCTCGCCATGCGAACGCCCTGCGCTGAAACGCCGCCTTATCCATAGAATCAAGGAGCTCGCGGGTAAGCTCGGATATACGCTCGCGCCGGAAGAACTCTATCGGAGTTATTTTGGGCTCGCGGTTATACGGACAGACGCTCTGGCAAAGATCACAGCCCCATACCGTGTTGTATTTTTTCATAAGATCGGTCTCCTCGTCGGTGAGCTCGCCCTTGCGCTGAGTAATAGCGCTGAGACAGTCGTTTCCCTCGCCTCCGAGTATACCCGTGGGACACGCAGAGCGGCAAGCACCGCAGCCCGAGCAATGCTCCGCGTCCTTCGGCTTTACAGCACCCAGCTCCTCCGGCGGAATATCAGTAACAACGTCGCCGATAAAGACGTATGAACCGTACTTCTCATTGATTATCAGTCCATTGTCACCGACGATGCCAAGACCGCTTATAAGCGCCGCGCCCACTTCATCGATGGGACTGTGGTCACCGTAGCCCTTGGCGTTAATATCGGGCGTTTTTTCCTTAAGCGCACCGATAAGCCCCTCGGCGCACTCACCGAGAGCGAGATGGTAGTCAAGGGAGGCGGCATAGCGCGAGATATTCACCGTCTCGCCCGTGTAATACGGCAAGAGATAAATTATCACGCTGTGGGGCGTAAAGTCCTCACGCATCATTATTCCGGGGTTTATCTCCTTGCAATCCGAATAGGAGAGCACGGCGTAATACTCTATATTCCTAGACTCAAAATATCTTCTTAATGCTTCTTTCATTTCACTTTCTCCCGTGTGATATCTATATTTTAACATAAGAAAGCGAAAAAAGCAAGAATATAGTATTTAATATAAATTATTGACTTTGCGCGCTTTTTGTTATATAATGTATTTAGCATTTTTTTGCTTTAACAGCAAAGTAACAATCCAAATACGCCGTAAAACCGGCAAGGAGGCACTATGTTCAATCTCAACGAAGGCTTACTCCAGTATATCTTCGACGGCAAGATACCTGCGCTCGCTCTTTTCGGCAGCCTTTTTCTCGTTTTGCTCGCGTCGTATCTGCTCGGCAGTATAAACTCGGCTATCCTTTTCTCAAAGCTCGTATATAAAGAGGATATCCGTACTAAAGGCTCGGGCAACGGCGGTATGACCAATATGCTCCGCTCCTTCGGCGGCAAAGCGGCCCTTATGACGCTCGGCGGAGACCTTCTCAAGACCGCTATATCCATTTTCCTCGCGGGATTTGTATTCGGCTTCGGCTACGTCGGCGGTATATCGGTAAACGGCTATTGCTACTTTGCGGGTCTGTTTGCCGTTATCGGTCATATCTTCCCCGTCTATTACAAGTTCAAGGGCGGAAAGGGCGTGCTGGTCACCTCAACGATGGCGCTCATACTCACACCCGTGCCCTTCCTCATTCTCCTCGCCGTATTCGTAGCGATCGTAGCTATGTCAAAATACGTATCTCTCGGCTCGGTCAGCGTCGCCGTACTCTACCCCGTGGTCCTTCACGGCACGTTTATGGTTATGTTTGAGACGCCTATGGACGGACTCATAGCGCTGGCATCTATCATACTCGCCTGCCTCATCGTATGGTGCCACAGAGCGAATCTCAAGAGAATAAGCGATAAGACCGAGAGCAAGCTCTCCTTCAAGAAGAAAAATGGCTAAGACGGAGACCTTTACGGAGGTAACAGCCCTTTCGTTTGAAAGAGAGATAATAAGAAAGCTCGTATTCTCCCGGCCGAAAACAAGCGAGATCTCCAAGGTTTCAGCAAGACTCGTGGCTCACAGAGGCAGACGTATGCTCGCTCTTGAGTACAGCCTTCCCGGCAATACCGTCTCACATAAGAACGTAGGTGAGGACGGCATTTCGGATATTCTCGGCGAGCTCCTCGCAGAGTACTCGCAGGCTAACCTTATCACTACGCTCGGCGATGTCGAGTGGAAGATATCGAAGTCCGGCAAGGAGGCTCTCTTAGGGGCGGAAAGACTGAAAAACAAGCTTCTCGGAGACTCCGCCCCGTTTGAGGCGGCGATAGAGGCTCTTGACAATAAGAAAAACTATATTTTAAGCGGCAATGAGGACTTCCTCATCCGGCTCGGTATCAGCGATAAGAACGGCCGCGTGCACGATAAACGCCAAGGTAAGTTCAGACAGATAAACCGTTTTCTCGAGATCGTCGAGGACGTGATGCGCGAGCTGCCCAAGGATAAGGATATCACCGTGTACGATCTTTGCTGCGGTAAGAGCTACCTCAGCTTTGCCGTCTATTATTACCTCACGGAGGTTAAGGGCAGGACGGTAAGGATGCTGGGTATAGACCTCAAGAGAGACTGCATCAATTGGTGCCAGAGCCTTGCCTCGTCACTTGGCTACACGGGTATGACCTTCGTTACCGACGACGTGAGAAATACGCCAAAGGGCGTAACGCCGGATATGGTGATATCACTGCACGCGTGCGATATAGCGACCGACATCGTTATAAACAGCGCGATCGGGCTCGGCGCCAAGGTGATACTCTCTACACCGTGCTGTCACAGACATATCAACGACAAGATAGGCGCGGGAGAGCTCTCCTTCGTGACCGATTACCCCCACCTTCGCAACAAGCTAGGAGACGTGCTGACCGACGCCATCAGAGTCGCGAGGCTGGAGGCGAGCGGATACTCAGTGGCTGCTCTCGAGCTCGTAGACCCCGACGATACCCCGAAGAACACCTTGATCAAGGCGATAAAAAGGCGCGGCGCGGACGAAGAAAAAACAAGAAGATACGAGGCTATACTCGACTTCGTGCTCGGGGATAAAAAGCAGGAATACTTAAAGGATATATAGACTGATATAATATGATTTACAGAGTGACAAGCGACGTTGAGACCGAGAAGATCGGCGAAGATCTCGCAAAAATGCTAACCAAGCTTAGCATTAAGCGCGCTTATATTGCTATGCGCGGCGAGATGGGAGTCGGCAAGACGGTCTTTACACGGGGATTTGTATCCCACTTCGGTCAGGCAAACGTCAAGAGCCCGACCTACACAATAGTAAACGAATACAAGACGGGCGGAGTCAATATCTACCACTTCGACCTGTATAGGATCTCGGACGGCGACGACCTCGAGAGCATCGGCTATCACGAGTACGTGGAGTCCGAGGCGTACTCCATAGTGGAGTGGAGCGAGAGAGTGCCGGAATATATCCCCGAGGACGCCATCACCGTCACGATATCGAGAGTGCCAGGGGATGAATCGGCGAGGGATATTGAGATTTCCGGAGGTGCTTATGATAATACTTGCATTTGACAGCACCGCCAAGGCGGCGTCCTGCGCGGTATGCGACGGTGAAAAGCTGCTCGCCCTTTACAACATCGACAACGGACTTACGCAGAGCGAGCTGCTCTTGCCTATGGCTGAGAATATGCTGAGGAACCTGAAGCTCACCTTTGACGACGTAGATCTCCTCGCCTGCGCGGTGGGACCCGGCTCGTTTACGGGTGTGAGGATCGGTGTATCCTTGGTCAAGGGTATAGCCTTCGGCAAGAATATCCCCTGCGTTTCAGTATCCACGCTTGACGAGCTGGCGGAGAATCTCGCGGGTCTCGACGGCGTGATAGTGCCCTGCATGGATGCAAGGCGCGCGCAGGTCTACACGGCTACGTATCTTGGCAAGGATGGCAGACTCGAAAAGCTCACGCCCGACAGAGCGATAGCGATCTCGGAGCTGGCAGATGAGCTGAAGGAATATAAGGGTATGCCGATATATCTTGTCGGCGACGGTTACGATACGGCAAAGCGCGGACTGACCGAGGCAGGAGTCGAGGTGAAGGATACCCCCGCCCTGCTCATCAGTGAAAACGCATACTCCGTGGCTCGCGCGGCAAAGAAAAAATACGACGCGGGCGAATTTGTCAGCGACCTTGAGATAGCTCCCACGTATCTGCGGATGCCGCAGGCGGAGCGCGAAAGGCTCGAAAGACTCGCAAACGAAGCAAGATCAAAGGAATAAATGAGGTAATGGCAATGGAAAAGAAAAAGATCTACATCGGCGCAGACAGCGCAGGCTACTCGCTCAAGTGCGAGGTCATACCCTACCTTGAGGGCAAGGGCTACGAGGTTATTGACTGCGGCACGGACAGCGACGCATCCTGCCACTATCCCATCTTTGCGAACGCGGTATGCAACAGCGTGAATGAAGACCCCGAGGGCTCGTTCGGCATCCTTATCTGCGGCACGGGTATCGGCATGTCGATGTGCGCAAACAAGCATAAGGGCATCCGCGCGGCTCTCTGCTCCGACACATATTCGGCAAAGATGACACGCCGGCACAACGACGCAAACGTGCTCTGCATGGGCGCGAGAGTCATCGGCTCCTGCCTCGCTCTCGATATCATCGACTCCTTCCTTGCAAATGACTTTGAAGGCGGCAGACACGCCCTCAGAGTTGATATGATGATGGAGATCGAAGGCTGAAATTAAGATTCCGAGCTCAAATATAAAAATCTTCCCTCGTACTTCCGTGCGAATATCAGCAAACGGTGTGGACGAGGGGATTTTTTATTTTTTTAAAAATCGCCTTCAATAATTTTATCAAGCGCGTTACCGTCAGACACAAGCCTGCCGTACTCGGCGAGGATATGTACGGGCAGAGAGGAAAGGCGGTCGCCGTACTCTATCAGCACCTCAAACTCCGAGATGCCGTCCGTGAGCTCCTCGCGTATGGATATGTAATACGCACCGTCGGCTTCGTACAGGTCGCACTCTATCCCCTCTCGGTATATCGCCCGCGCTGCCCTGAGCAGAGCCTCCCTCGTGTCAAAACGGTATATTCCTCTCCCCTTCTCAAGCGTGGTAAGTCCGTCCGCGCTGCGTATCATCCCCTTCTCCTTGCGCGACACTCCCGTCAGCTTGGCAATGAGGATCTCACACTCTCCGCTCGGTAAGGGATAAAACTGTACGAGTATCTTCTCACCGGTTACGCTGAAGCCGCACTCGCTCTCCGCCTCGGCAAGTATATCTCTGATAACTTCTCTTATCTCAGCGCGTGTGTACTCGCTCTTTGCGGTATCTATTCCGCGGGCGACGCATTCATCGGCTGAAAGGGTGACCTTGAGCTTGCGGTCGTTTATGTTCAAGAACTTCAATCTCAGTACCTCTTACGTTTATTGCTATATCCATTCTACTCTATTTCGCCCGTGATTGACACAAGTAATATCCCCCATATCAGCCTTTTTCTGCTTTTTTCGGCTTTCTGTGCCTCTTTCTTCCATTTTTAGAATAAAGTGTTGCATTTCCGGTAAAATTGTGATACAATGTATCGCGGTGAGTTCGAGACCTTCCTCACCTATGGAGCCGCCGCTCCTAAAAAACAAAACTAAAGGAGAAAAAAATGAAAAGAAATGTAAAAAGGGTCGGTAACTCGGCCCGCAAGCTGACACGCGGCGCGCTTATCGCGGCGCTCTACGTCGGGCTGTCCTACGTATCGACGATTTTCGGACTCTCGAGCGGAGCTATACAGTTCCGTATCTCCGAGGCTCTCTGCATCTTGCCGATATTTATGCCCGAGGCAATTCCGGGTCTGTTCGTAGGCTGTATTCTCTCGAATATAGTCAGCGGATGCGTTCTGTGGGACGTGATATTTGGCAGTATTGCCACGCTGATAGGCGCCGTGGGCGCTTATATGATGAGGAAGCTGCCGGAAAAATTAAAGTGGACGGCAACGCTGCCTAATCTCGTATCCAATATGATGATAGTTCCCCCGGTGCTTATGTACGCGTACGGAGTTGAATCCGGCTTCCTTGCGCTTGCGATTTCGGTCGGAATCGGCGAGGCGGTGTGCGGCGTGATAGGAGGAACGGCGCTTTACTACTCGGTGAAGGACCTCAAAATATTTAAGTAAGGCTTACGCCGTCTGTACGCAGAGTCTTATTTATCCTGATATAGAGAGCATAGGCTGAAGGATTACCCCTTTTTGCCCTGCTCTCTTTTGTTTGTGTAAACTGTACAAAGCTTTTTTTGTTTTTGATATATTTTGACATTTAAATTCGTTTTTTAGATAAAATGTTCAAAAAGTATATTGTAGTTTCTTGGTTTTTGTGTTAAAATACTAGCGTGTATTGCGAGATAAGGGTTTATGCGCCAATATTTCGGGATACTATCGCTCATCCAAAGAAATCGGTAAAACCGAAAAGGACGGAAGGCTATGTCGCGAAAATCAAGACTAACACATCATAAGGAAAGACTTGAAAAAATATCGGAATGTCCGTTTGATCTGCTCAACAAGGTGGATCCGGACGACGACACCTTTGACAAGATCGAGCGCGCGGAGGGCGGAGATATCTCAGCTACCGACGAGCTCGCCGCATTTCTGCTCGACGTATACAAGGACGAGGAGCTGTTGAACGCATCGGTTCTCTACTATATTGAACGCGGTCTCGCGCTCGGCTCTGAAAAATGCGCCGCAACTATGCTTGAATGTATCGATATATTTAACGAGCAGTTCGACTCACTTGACCGCGCGCTCGGAATTCTCGAGGGTAAGGAGCTCGGCGAGGAGGTAGAGCGGCTGATAACGCGCGTGAAGGTAAAGAGGATAATAAACTCGGCTGAGGAAGGCGCTGATCATGCAGAGCTCGACCGTGAGCTTGCCGACATTGGATGTAAGTGCGCATCTTACGCGCGGTTGTATATTGCGAGCCGCAGACTTGCGGATACGGGCAGCTATGATAAGGACGTAACAAGCGCTCTGGCGGATGAGCTAGGTGTGCCCGGCGTAGTTGCCCTGCCCGTTTTTACCGGAGGAGCAGCCGAAGCGCTCGCGCCCGCGGATACGGCGTCAGAATGCGAATCGATGAAGCTTGCTCTCGCGCTTCTCAATATGGACGAATGGCGCGACTTCTGGCTACGCGCGGCATATGAATACGCCGATCTGTATCTGGGGGGCGATCTTTTACCCTTTGCCGAGGATATGATGAACGCTATCTCGGCAAGATGTGACTACGCTGAAAAGAAGCTACACGTGCTCGCCTTCAAAAAGCTTCTCTCTGATTTTACGGATAAGGTAACGCGCGAGGAATACGAGGCTCTCGCTGAGGAATGTCGCTTTGACGGTCTCACCTTCGATCTCTCGGACGATAACGGGCGCAACGAAATGATGCGCAACGCAATCTATACCTCAAGCAAGGATGAGAGGCAGAAAAAGCGTATGGCTCTGAGACTCGGAGATCTCATAATCCACACCAAGAACAGATACTTCCTCGGCGCGACGATGACCAATCACCAGAAGCGCGGCTGCAAGCATCTGTGGGACGTCACGGTATCGATAGAGACCGACTCGGACACCCCGCCCGAGATGAATCCGGCAAGGATATACGACAGAAAAAACGAGGTCAGCCGCGGCGGCGTAACGCTTGAGAAGGAAAAGAAGCTCTCGCAGGTCTTCTGCGCAGGCGAGATCAGGATAAACGATCGGGTATATCCCCTTGAGATCGACCTGATAGTAGATATATCGTACGTCAGCTCTACGAAATGCGAGTACTGCGAGATAAAGGTCAAGGAGTACGAGCGCGAGGGTAAGTATCTCATCATGCAGGCGCTTCTTGCAATCTATTAAAAAATAAATTTTCAAAAAACAAAACGCTTACGAAGATCCGAGCCCGGCTCGCAAAACGTAAGCGTTTTTATTATTCTTTTTTGTTTTTTACAGCATATAACGCCGCAAAAGTCAACTTTAGTTAGCTAAATATTTGTTTATAGCCTCTGCCGCAAGCTTTCCGGCGCCCATAGCGGAAATGACCGTCGCGGCTCCCGTGACGGCGTCGCCGCCCGCATACACGCCTTTGCGGCTCGTCGCCGCATCCTCGGTGACTATTATGCCTCCGCGGCTGTTTACCTGAAGCCCCTCGGTCGTGTCCTTGATAAGCGGATTCGGAGATGTGCCGATGGATATTATGACCGCATCGACGTCTACGACGTGCTCGCTTCCCGGTACTTCTACGGGGCGGCGTCTGCCTCTTTCATCCGGTTCGCCGAGCTCCATACGAATACATCTCATGCCCCTGACAAAGCCGTTTTTGGGGTCTTTTTTGTCATCTGGATCATCATAGCCGAGAATCTCCGTCGGATTATTAAGGAGCTTGAACTCTATGCCCTCCTCAATGGCATGCTCGACCTCCTCGCGTCTTGCGGGGAGCTCCTCCATCGAGCGACGGTAAACTATATACACCTTCTCAGCGCCAAGTCGCAGCACGGTACGGGCGGCATCCATAGCAACGTTTCCGCCGCCGACGACAGCCACTCTGCCCCCCTTCATTATCGGGGTGTCGCTGTCCTCTCTGTAAGCCTTCATAAGATTTGCTCTGGTGAGGAATTCATTTGCGGAATATACTCCCTTGAGGCTCTCGCCGGGAATGCCCATAAAGTTCGGCAGTCCAGCGCCCGAGCCGATGAATACAGCCTCGTATCCCATCTCAAACAGCTCATCTACGGTAAGCGTCTTTCCTATGATCATATTGGTGAGGACCTCAACGCCCATCGCCTTGAGATTTTCCACCTCCCTTGCCACTATCGACTTCGGAAGTCTGAACTCGGGTATGCCGTAAACCAGAACTCCGCCCGCGGTATGCAGCGCCTCGAATACGGTAACGGAGTAACCGAGCTTTGCGAGATCACCCGCGCAGGTAAGTCCCGAGGGACCCGAGCCTACTATGGCAACTCTGTGGCCGTTTGCGGCAGCGGTAGGAACCCGCTCGTGAGAGTGCGAATTATGCCAATCGGCTACGAAGCGCTCCAGTCTGCCTATACCGACGGGATCGCCCTTGATACCTCTTACGCACTTTGCCTCGCACTGCGTTTCCTGCGGGCAGACTCTGCCGCAGACCGCGGGGAGTGACGAGGTCTCGCTTATTATTCTGTACGCGCCCTCAAAATCGAGCTCGCGCACCTTGGCTATAAATTCGGGAATACGGATATTGACCGGACATCCGCTGACGCAGGGCATGGTCTTGCAGCCGAGGCATCTCGCAGCCTCGTCGATCGCCTGCTCTTCGGTATATCCGAGTGCGACCTCAGCAAATACTCTGCCGCGCTCCATCGGATCGAGAGTGGGCATCGGATTCTTTTTTTGTGACATATTAGCCATTCTGACCATCTCCCTTTCTGAAAAGATTACAGGTCCTCTCATATGCGTGTCTTTCAAAATCACGGTACATATTTCCGCGCGATATAGCCTCGTCGAAATCAACCTCGTAGCCGTTGAAGTCGGGACCGTCAACACACGCAAACCTTGTAACACGCTTGCCGTCGATATTAAGAGTGAGTCGGCATCCGCCGCACATTCCCGTGCCGTCGATCATAATAGGGTTCATCGACACGTCGCAGGGAATGCCCGTGGGGCGCACAGCCTCCGTGACGAATTTCATCATCACAAGCGGACCTATCGCAATTACCTTGTCAAAGCGTCTGCCCGAGCCGAGCATCTCGCCAAGAGGTATGCAGACGTTACCCTCCCTGCCGTATGAGCCGTCATCCGTCATAACGGTAAGCTCGTCCGAAGCGCTCTTGAACTCATCCTCAAGGATAACGAGATCGCGCGAGCGGAAGCCGATGACGGACGTGACCTTACAGCCCTCTCTTTTAAGCTTCTCTGCGATGGGGAGCGCGATAGCGCATCCGACGCCTCCTCCTATGATGCACACGTCGCGAAGCCCCTCCGTCTTCGTAGGAACGCCTAAGGGTCCCGCAAAGTCCGAAAGCGAGTCTCCCTCACTCATCTCAGCAAGCTTTTTGGTGGTTGCGCCGACGGTCTGGAAGATAATTCTCACGGTGCCGGCTTCTCTGTCATAGCCAGCGACGGTAAGGGGTATTCTCTCGCCCTCGGAATCGGTGCGTAGAATAATGAACTGACCGGGCTCTGCCTTTCTTGCCACGAACGGCGCGTGTATATCCATAAGAGTTACCGTAGGATTCAGCACTCTTTTACTTACAATTTCGTACATAGCTCCTCCAACAGATCAAGCATTACCTCTATTGTATCACAAACGCCTCGCTTTTTCAAGGTGGCATTTGACTTTTCTTTATATGTTATTTATATGAAAAAGGACGGCTCGATTTCTCGGGACCGCCCTTGTTTATAACCTTCCCCTTTTGGGAAGGGGGACCACCTTTGGTGGTGGATGAGGTTGAATGATTCTCACGCATCATGAGTTGCACGCAGTGCATGAATTAGCTACGCCATGAATTGACGGCTATGCCGTCATTATAGACCTAAGCCTACTCCGTAAGGCTTCGCATAGCTTCACCGAAGCGCTGGTAGTGCACTATCTCGCGCTGACGAAGGAACTTGATAACGTCGTTTACGTCGGGATCGTCCGACATACGAAGGATGTTGTCGTATGTCACGCGAGCCTTCTGCTCTGCCGCGAGGTCCTCGTTAAGATCCGAGAGAGCGTCTCCCTTAGATGAGATAGCCATAGCCGAGAACGGCTCGCCAGAAGCCGCACAGGGATATACGCCGTTTCCGTGACCGATATAGTATTTATCGAGTCCGCCCGCGGTTATCTGCTCGGGGGTGAGGTTGCGCGTGAGCTGATATATGATCGAGCCGACCATCTCCGCGTGGCCGAGCTCCTCGTTTCCTATATCCGTAAGCGTAGCTATGATCTTGCCCTTGGGCATAGTAAATCTCTGGTTGAGATATCTTGTCGCCGCGCCGGTCTCGCCGTCCGGACCGCCAAGGGCGTCTATAATGAGGCTCGCCAATCTGGCGTTAGGATTCTTGATCCTTACGGGGTATTGAAGCTTTTTCTCGTAGATCCACATACTTTAGTTCTCCCTCCCGTTCTGCTGCCAAGGCCAAGGTCCGTCGATCCACGCCCACCTGTCGCCGACGCTCATATCGGCAAAAAGAGGTCCATAGGCATTCTGATATTCAGTCATAGCGGCGTCGAGCTCCTCACCTAGTTCTCTGTAATAGGTTAAGGCGTCGCGGCACTCGGGATGAGTGTCGAGGAACAGCTGGGCTTCGGTCATAGCGAAGCTCAGAGCGTGTATCCTTTCCATAAGCTCTTCTTTACTCATTGCCGTACACCTCCATCGGCATATCAAGCTCCTCGAAGATCGTACCGCGCTTTATGCCCTCCTCGGGAGCGTACAGCATTCTCCAGCGCTGAATAGGCACGTACGCGTACGCAAGCGGCTTATCGTGGAGAGTTGCCGCATCGCTCTCGGGGCATGCGTCGGTTACCCCGCGTACCTGCTGCTCGGGTATGCCTTTCGCATTTCTTTCCATTTGTTTTCGTCCTTTTTCTTTTCTCGAAGGGATGAATTCCCTTCTCTGCCATTATATGATCTTTGTCGTTTTTTGACATCGGCGAATAGACTTTAGCGAGGTGATGAAATGAGAATTGATGACTGTATCGGCAAAACCCCAACAGTAAGACTCGGAGAAATTGAAAAGCGGCACAGCCTCGCCTGCAGACTGTACGCAAAATCCGAGCTCCAAAACCCCGGCGGCAGTATAAAGGACAGGGTGGCGGCAGCAATGCTTGACTGTACGGAGAAAGACGGCAAGCTCCGCGCCGGCGCAGAAATAGTTACGGCAACCTCGGGCAACTTCGGTATAGCGCTGGCTATGCTGTCTGCCGCGCGCGGATACAAGGCAAAAATATATATGCCGAGCAGCGCCTCCGAGGAAAGAAGAAGGCTTATTCGCGCCTATGGCGCAAGGATCATAACGCCGTCAGCCGAGGGCATGACAGCCGCGATGGACGAGGCTATCTCTGTTGCCGGGAGCGAGACGGACGCGATATATCTTGACCAATTCACAAGCTACGAGGGCGTAAAATGTCACTACGCGGGCACGGGGCGCGAATTATGGGAGGATATGTCAACTAATATTGACATATTCATCACCGGAGTGGGCACGGGAGCTACTATAAGCGGTGTCGCAAAATTTTTAAAGGAACAAAAAAGGGATGTAAAAATCATTGCGGTGGAGCCTTGCGAAAGCGCGGTTTTATCAGGCGGAGCTGTTGGCGCGCACATCATCGAAGGCATAGGCGCGGGCTTCGTTCCGCCGCTTTACCGCGCCGACCTCGTAGATGAGATAGTAAGCGTCAGCGCCGACGAGGCTGTCGAGGCAACGCGCGAGCTTGCGCGATGTGAGGGTATACTCGCGGGTATATCAAGCGGCGCCTCCTTGGCTGCAATACTAAAGCTTTCAAAATCACATGCTCTCGACGGTAAGGGCGTTGCCTTTATACTGTGTGACCGGGGAGAGCGATATTTTTCGCGCGGGGTCCTTGACTAAGAGCCGCAAAAGAGTTATAATATTTTCATAACACTTTCGTGGAGGTAAGCATGGGTCAGGTATATGAATTTGAAAAGGAAAAGCTGATCGTCGGCGTGATATATAACGACGAGGCTATATACGAAAGAGCCCTTGCCATGCTCACGGAAAAATTCGGCGAGATCGACGGTGAGTCGGAGCACTTCTCCTTCTCAAAGGAGTTCTCGGATTACTACGACGAGGAGCTCGGCGGCGAGGGACGGCGCGTCATATTCTCCTTCAAGGATACTGTTGATCCGTCGCGTCAGGCAGAGATCAAAAAAGCGACCAACGAGATGGAGCGTATCCTCTCGGACGGTAACGGTAACAGACTTATCAATCTTGATCCCGGCTTTATCAACCACGGCAGACTGATGCTCGCGACAACCAAAAAGGCAGGCTTCAGAATACCGCTTGAGGACGGTATCTACACCGAGCTCACGCTCTTTTGGGCTAAAGGAGAGTGGCATAAGCTCCCCTGGTCGTACAGAGATTACCAATCGGAAAAGGTGCAAAAATTCCTCACTGAAGCAAGGAAAATATACCTTGCCAAGAGAAAAGAGGCACTGAAGGCAGAGGATAAAACGGAGGTGAAAAAATGATATCCAAGGAAACGGCAGATATAGTAAAAAAGTTTCGTGATGACCGCAACTGGAGACAGTTCCACAACCCGAAGGACTTGGCTATCTCGATAAACCTCGAAGCAGCCGAGCTGCTCGAAATATTCCAGTGGAGCGCTGACGATCTCGAGTGTCTCGACAAGCTCGATAGAGTCAAGGAGGAGCTCGCTGACGTTCTCTCATACAGCATACTTCTTGCCGACAGATACGGCATTGATCCCGATGAAATAATAAGAAACAAAATGAAGAAAAATGCCGAAAAATATCCTGTTGAAAAAGCGGCGGGAGTCAGCACAAAATACACGGATTTGTAAATCTTTAGTTACAAATTCAACACATTTATTATAAATGAGGAGCAAATATGTTTGTAAAAAACGAGGATGTAAAGCTCAACGAGCTTGGCGGAGGAGTGTCAAGAAAGATACTTGCCTATGACGAAAAATTATGTCCGTAGAGGTCAGATTTGAGAAAGGCGCGGTTGGCTCTATGCACACGCATCCACACACGCAGATCTCCTACGTGCTTGAGGGTAGATTTGAGGCAACTATAAACGGTGAGGTCAAGATCATATCAAAGGGTGATACCTATATAACACCTCCCAATGCTCCTCACGGAGTCGTGTGTCTTGAGGCAGGCGCACTGCTCGATATATTCGCTCCGATGAGAGAGGATTTTCTTAAGTAAATAAATAAGGACGGAGCTTAGCGTGATGTCCTTAACGGACAATCACGCATCGAGATAAATCCCTGACGGGATTTTCGATATGTTGCTGACGCAACTCGATATGC
>CAYWPS010000015.1:0-4827 GCA_964460165.1 uncultured Ruminococcus sp.
CGGGACCCACTGATTAAGAGTCAGTTGCTCTACCAACTGAGCTAAAGGTGCATTGCTCTTTCAAGCGTTGACTATTATAGCACAGTATCCGGGGTTTTTCAATACCTTTTTTTCAAAAAGTCAATTTTTGCAATGTAATTCAAACGATCCCTCACAGCTTCATCGTCTCGATGCCGAGTCTTTTTCTGGACAGCTTATACACCAGATCCTCGGCATACATAAGAACAGCTCCGCCGAGAGACACTACCACGAAGTAGCCGCAAATGTACAGGATCGGATCTAACGACTTCAATATATCGCTGAACATAGGCGTGCTTTGATCCGCGCGCGGACTGATATAGAACATATTGAAGGTGTCGCCCTCAGTCAAGAGACCGGCGGATACCAGCGCATCATAGCCTACGGTGTTAAACAGATTTGCGATTGCAAACAGCACCGCAAACACCGCTATGCCTCGGAAGAAAAAGCGTTTTTTAATACTGCGGCGGTAATACGCGGCGGTAAAGACTCCGCTGATTATCTGTATACCGTGATGCACCATCGTTTGAACATTCATGATAACGCTCGAATTAAAAACGGTTTTGGGAACGAGGTAGACCGCCACGCCTCCGAGAAGGCCTATCGTCATCGTGTACGAAGCAAAAAAGTCGCGCACCTCACCGTCGGATAAAAATCCGAGGAAGGGCAATACGAAGAGCGGTGTGGAGCAAAGCTGGAACGGAAAATCCGACCACGCATAGACGTACTCAAAACTGCCGTCAGCTATCTCGAAATTGTCAAACACCTGCTTGTATATCTCAAACATAAGCATAACGCCCCACAAGCACAGTATGATAATACGGAAGCCCTTATCGCTAGTATCCTTCGCCTTGCGGCATAAAAGAAAGGTCAGGAGGATGACGGCGCCTATGCACAGAAGATGGAACCCACCGAAAGCGACGGGTTCTTCCATTTTCACGTTTGCTATTTCAACCATTCTCTCGAGAAAAGCCATTGCGCGCTCCTAACCTTTTATATGCTTATTACTTATGTAAATTTTACCACCATAGTTTACCAAATGCAAGTTTTTAAGGTCAGTTTAATATTAATTCATTTTTACTTGGGCAATTTGTGCCCGTTCGTTTATTGTTCTAAAACTATCTCTACGCCGTCGGGCGCGGTAATTTTCGCTTCCTCGCCGAGCCTTTGCTCGACCGTCACGGTCCCCATCGGCACGGGGAGCTCAACCTTAGCGTAATCAAGACCGAGCAGAGACGGAGAAAGAGCGATCCTCGTCATTCCGGGCTCAAGTATCCGGAGCCCTATAAGCGCCCTCGGCAACGAATAAAGCGGCGTTCCGCCCCATGCGTGGCTGTGATCGAAGCGGTAGGTAGGCTCGGGCGGCAGAAATCCCTCTGCCAATCCCCTCGGACATATTCTATGCTGCTCACGCCATCGGTCGATAACCTTCATCGTAAGCTCCCGGGAAAGTCCGTTTTCGTATATAGCCTCAAGCACGAAATGCGCGAAATACGGCTGGTAATCCGAGAAGGCATCATCCGTGAGTATCTCGGTAAGTATGCGGCGCGCGCGATCGCGGTCAGCAACGCCAAACGCCGCCGCAAGCGCGTTTGAATTAACACGGTAGTATCGCTTTTCGGTATTCTCGGGCATCCACTCGCCGATCAGATGCTCGGGAGTAGGCGTAGCCTCCCCCTCAAAATAGAGTCCTCTTTCCTCATCGTAGAGTCTTTCGTTAATAGCCGACCTGAGACTAGAGGCTTTAGCGCGGACAGCCGCAGAGGCAGACCCGTCACCCAGCGCCGCGTACATACGCTCCGCCCGGGTAAGAGCTCCGTAGTAGAACATATTGAGCACGCTCTGCCCAAGAGCCTTCGGCGGATGGTGGAGAGTGTAGCCGTCAATGTATATCCAGTCAACGAACATATAATCGGGGGGCGTGTCGATTATTCCGCCCTCGCCCACGTATGTTTCAAAGAGTGAAAGCAGAGCGTCGAGCGCCGGTCTGCACTTAAGAAGAACCGACTCGTCACCGCTCATCATATAGACGTCATAGAGCATCCGCACCCATATAAGACTGTACGTGGTGTGGAACATTCTGCCGTTACCCAGTATAAGCTCGGCGGTGCGGTAGCAGTCGAGCTTGGCAAGCGACATATCGGCGTACGAGAACGCGCTCATCATAGTCTCGATATAATAGTCGCCCGTGCACGCCAAGGGCTCAAGATGCCTGGGGCTGTCGAGGTGTATATACTGCCTGGAGTATTTCAATGAATGCTTACAGTTAGCGAGTATCTCGTTAAGCTCCGTATCCGAGGTCTCGACCGTCGCGTCGACCCTTGACGGAAGATAGGTCCTTACCATACCCACGTCAAGCTCGCAGGGATACCCCGAGCGATTTTTCACCTTGGCGTAAAACGTACCCGCGCTGTGGATCTTAAGACCCGTGTAGTGCCGGGAGCCCGTGAAGGTCATGTTCTCGCACGTTCCGGATACGTCGTCGGCAAGCTCTCTCGCCAAGATAAGCACCTCTACCTCTCCGCGCGACCTTAAATCGACCGCCACGTACCCGGCGTATATCCTGTCAAAATGAAGCGGGATCTCCGCCTCGGCGTTACCCTCGACCGTTATACCCTTTCCGCCCTCGGGATATGTCAATTTCTCAACACGGGTAGGTATCGGCGCCGTTTCAGCCTGCCATATATCCTCGGTAATGACCGCGCGTGAAAGCAGAGCGCCGTCGCACTCGCGCTCATCGTAAAGCTCGGGAGCGACAAAGGCGGAAAGCCTGCGGCAAAGCCAGCTCTCGTCGGTCGAGATCTCCTCAACGGTTCCGTCGGAAAGCGTCACCTCACAAGACACGGTAAGTCCGCCGTGACCCTTGGAAAAATCGCAAAACGACGTCGGAGCAAGCTGTACCCGCGCGTAAAATTCAAGCTCTTTTTCACATTCAGGCAGATATATCACACCTGCCGCTCTGTCATCCTCGCCATCGCCGAAAAGAACGGTAAGCTCGCTCGCGTAATACTGCCAATAGGGTTCAAGATCCACTCTGTTGTCAAGGAAGTCGCCGCCAACAGAAACAGGTCCGTTAAGAACGCTCACGCCATTGATATAAAGGCGCGCCACAGTGTCTGCGCTGAAGCGGAGCTTCAAGGATACGGGCGCCGCGCCGAAGCTGTATTTTCTTACAAACTCGGCAACGGCGTATTTGTTTTTCTCACTCTTGCCGAAGGGAGTGAGATCGGCTTTTTGGTAATCGGGATATAGCTCGGGGTCGAGCCAGATCCATTTATCAGTCTTCATAACGCCGCTTTAAAACTCGGTTACGACCTCGCGGCCCTCAAGCCAGGCGAGCATATTGTTGACAAGAAGGTTCCAGCTCTGGAAGGAGATATTAAACACGCCCTCGCCCGTATCGGGATGATAGTACTCGTGCATCTCGCCGTGCTTCTCAAGCCCCTTGCCAAAAAGCTCTACCGTTCTCTTCGCCAGCTCACGGGCCTCCTCAACGTATCCGTAATCAAGCAAAGCGCGCCAGCACATATAATTGGCATTGCCCCAGATAGGACCTATCCAGCAGGACGGATTGCCCGACTGCCATATCTTGTACATCTTCTCAAGCCTGGAGAGCGAGCGCACGCCGTAGTTAGACCAGAAGGTGTTTTCGTTGAGCATATTTTCGCGCACCATTCTCTCTGCCTCCTCGGGCGTGGCGATACCCGACCACATAGCAAGGAAGCCGGACCACTCGTCAATTCTCATGATAAGCGACTTCCAATGGCGAGGCTTGCCGCTGTGAAGCCAAGCGTCAGGATCAACGGGATAAAGACTGACGTCCGCGGAGTAATACATGCCGCACTTTTCATCCCATAGGTGCTCGCGCACGATGGAGCGCAGCTCCTCCGCCTCGGTCTTATAATGATCCGCCTTCGCGGAGTCTCCAAGCGCGCGAAAAACGTACTCCACGGCAAGCAGCTCCTTGTACATAAGGCAATTGAGATATATCGACGCGGTAGAGCCGAAGGGGCGGTAGAAGATGGATGGGTCGTTGTCCACGCCTATCGCCGTGTCGTCAAGGAAGCGGTAAAGCCCGGTCTCGCCGTGACGGTATTCTCTCTTGTATCGGGTCATAAAGCGCTCGAGCGCGTCAAGGTGCTCAGCCGTAAGCCAGGACGCGTCATTGTCGGTTATCTGAAGAAGGAAGGCAAGATGCTGAGCGAGGCACGGCTTGTGCATATTCTTGCAATCCTTAAGGAAGATCACCTCTCCGTCGCCGTCTATGACGATAGGCATATTGCCCGACTCATCGGTATGCTCAAGGAAGTTGATGATACAGCCTCTCTCGTACTCGGCAAAATCTTCGCCGCCTTCGCCGCCGTTGTCAAGAATTATCTGTCTGACAGCAACGTCAGTGAGCCACGAATCCCAGTCCCACAGCTGATAGGGATACGGCGCGCCGGGGACGATAAACGGGTGTTTAAGGCTTCCCTTCGCCTCGCGCGTTATCCACTTGTACGCATCCTTCGAATACTCTTTGATCAATCTAGAATACTTTTCCATTTTCTTCTCCACATTATTTTTGTATTTTAACTTCTAAATGACAACCATAGTTTACATATTAAGCCTACGGCTGTTGAACCGTAGGCTTTTTAAATTGTATTTTCGAGATAGCTTCGTTGTTCTTCGACCCGAAGCAACAGTTATCTATTGCGAGCTTGGTCAAAAACGGCGGAAATATCCGCAATGCAAATTTTGAGATAGCTTCGTCATTCTTCGACCCGAAGCAACAGTTATCTATTGCGAGCCTGGTCGAAAACGGCGGAA
>CAYWPS010000015.1:4927-31910 GCA_964460165.1 uncultured Ruminococcus sp.
CAAATTTTGAGATAGTTTCGTTGTTCTTCGACCCGAAGCAACAGTTATCTATTGCGAGCCTGGTCGAAAACGGCGAAAATATCCGCAATGCAAATTTTGAGATAGTTTCGTTGTTCTTCGACCCGAAGCAATAGTTACCTATTGCGAGCTTGGTCGAAAACGGCGAAAATATCCAAAATTTTAGTTATTAGTCGAGAAGCCGTAGCTGTTGACGACACCATCCACCATATGCCCCTCCTTGCAAAGAGGACACTCATGAGCAGGAACGCAATAGTATCCTTCAAGGTCGTTGGCGTCAAATACGGAGCGGACGGGAACGCCGTTGCACTCGTCGACCGCGGAGTAGATAGACGCGAGACCGGCAACAGTACCTCCGTAGTACTTGATCGCATCCATAGCCACGCTGGTCGTGCGTCCGGTAGCAACCGAGGATGTAAGGATGAGCACGTTCTTGCCTGCGATCATAGGAGCGGAGCTCTCGCGGAAGATAAAGCGGCCTGCCGCAACCTTCTCGGGAGTGAGAATGTAGATGGTCTGGTGCGCGTTAAGATTCATATATCCCGCGCTGGTAAGACGCTCAGCCATACAGGTAGCGATAACCTGCATCTCATCAAGACAAAGGATAGTATCAATAACGGTATTGCTGCTGTAGTAGGAAACGAGCTCCTCCGCAACCGCGCGGGCCTCGGAGAGTCTGGTCTTCTGCATAGTGACGTCAATATAATAGTTCATGTGACCGTTAGTCTTCATGAAGTGACCCTTGGTCACACGGAGAAAGAGGTTCTTTCCTTTAGTTCTGATCTTGTACGAATTCTCGATAGCCATAATTTACTCCTTTTTTGGATTGATATCTATATTTTACCACGTGCGCGACAGTATGTCAAGCGTATTTGCTTCATATATTTTTCCGTTTTCAAAAAGTATTCCTTCGCGCTCTGTATATCGTGATCTCTTTCATACGGATCAGCCTTTTTGCAGATAGCTCGATTACGTCGCAGTTATATTCATAAGGAGCGGTAAGTAAATAATTATTTACCGTTTTGATATTCTTCCAGGACTTTTTTAAGAACGCTCGGATTATCGGTCATTATTCCGTCGGCGCCGAGCTCGATAAGCTGACGCATCTCGTCCTCGTCATTAACGGTCCAATAGTGCACGGCGAGATTGTGCGCGTGGGCGCTCTTTATCAGCCTCTCGTCAGCAAAGCTTAAGCCAAACTGCTCCACGGGTATCTGAAGTATCGCGACTCCGTCACGATAGAGCGAATCAACGCCCAGCTCCGCGAGCGCAAAATACTTGGCTATGCCCATGATCCCCGGCGAATACATGAACCCGTCAGGGACGAGATCCTGCTTTTGCAAGCGTTTAAACTCTCTGAATATCTCGCCGTGGAAGCTCGCTAGCACGACTCTGTCAAAGGCGTCGTATTTTTCAAGCAGGCGTACCGCCTCCGCAACCGCCTTCAGTCCGAGCTCGCCGCTCTGCTTTATCTCAACGCTTATACGGCTCTCGGGAAAAGCCGCGAGCAGCTCCTCGAGTGTCGTAGCAAGATATATCTCCTCATCTCTCGCCGTCACCCCCTCGGGATAATTGACGTCGGTCGGGAATCTGCGCTCGCCGTTCACGGTAAAATATTCACGCTCGCCCGCCAGAACCGTGTCCTCTGTCGGATTATCGTAGCCGAAGTCAACGCGCCGGGCTATCAGATCGGTGTAATTCCACTCCGACGCAAGGCCCGTGACGTTGGTCGTGGCGTCGAGGAGCTCGTTATGCAAGAGTATCAGGACGCCGTCCTTGGTAAGATTGACGTCAGTCTCCATTATTACGTTTTTATCGATGCTGTAAGCGTTGTAGAACGCCTCGAGCGTATTCTGCGGGAATTCGTCGCGCCCTCCGCGGTGTGCTACTATAAGCGGCAGATCCCCATCCTTCATCATTGGATTGCTCCCGCTGTAGAGCTGCTTCCTTGGCATGACGGAAACAACGCCGTGCGCGCACAGCGCCGCAATCAAAATTATCGCGAGCGTTACCGCGGCTCGCCTTTTCGCTATCAAGCTCATCCCTTTACCTCTTTTGCTTAATTGCCTTCATTTTAGCATAAAGTGAGGGAAAAAGCAATACCGAATGACAAAGGCGCGGTTGCCGGTGCCGCGAGCTCCGACTGCCAAAGAAGATCGCAGCGCATAACCGAAAAATGCAAGCCCGGGCTCTTTTTTATGCATTTTACACCGTTTTGCCATTGCGTTTTCATGGATTATATAGGTTTTGTCAATTGACAGTGTCAAATTTTTACTGTATAATTATTATGCGGATTATTTTTTATACGCGCATATCACGCATGACCACACACATAAGCTTATTAAATATTTTTCTACAAGGGGAATCTCAAATATGAAAAAGCAGCACAGGTTGATCTCGTTTATACTCGTTCTGTCTCTCATCTTCTCATCGCTCATATTCACGACGAGTGCGGCAGAGGAATCGAGCAGCTCGGGCAATGATCTGACACAAACAGATTTCTTTGAGCCTACGGCAACCTATACCAAGCTCACCGCAAGCAATAAAGCGACTTTGCTTGCTAAAATGAAGGCGAGCTGGAGCGAAGGCAGCGGTACTGACGCTAACATCTATCTTTTAGGTGATCCCGACCTTGAAACTTACTTCGTCGCCGGCGCCGAGGAGGGCAATACCAACGAGTACCTCATGGTACTGCCGAGTGAAACGGCGGCGGAGAACGGACAAACCAAAAACCACGCGTACTTCAGCTCATATATCCAATCTTACGTCACCTACGGTAAAAATGAGTATTACGTATTTGAGGTCGATATAGCGACCGAGTCGTCCTATCTTCCTTTAAGCTTCATGGTAAACTCCAGATACGATACGGATGGAGACGGCACGACCGACCCCTTCGCCGGAACAACTTTTTATCCCAAGAACTGCAGCGCCCTTTTGAACATCACACCCGGCATCTTCCATCACCTCACCCTTGTGGCGCATCCCGATACCAACAAGCTTTACGTTTATCTTGACGATACGAAAGTAGCAACCGTCGAAAACGGTGTTATGACGGACACGATATACGAAAATACGTATAAGAAAGGATATCCGGTTTACATCCAGGATATGCGTATCCAAAGAGACTCCTTGACATACAACATGTCCATCTGCCTCGACAATTTTTCAAACAGAATCTTCACTGCCGACTCTACGAACGACGGTGATATATCCAAGTATGCGGGCACAGACAGTCTGGACGGTTGGGCGGATAACAAGATAAGCTTGTCAAGCAAGGGCACGGCTCTCCCCTCTCTTATCACCGTCAACGGAGTCAGCTATAACAACACCGTCGACGCATCCGCCGCTCTCGACACATACAAGCTCGGCAATACGGCGGAAATGCTCCGTTCCTGCTACTCCGCCAGTATCACCGTTAACTGCGACGCGGTGATCAAAACCTCGTTGGCAGAGGTAGATCTCGTCGCCGGCGAGGACGTAACTCTGACCAAAGGCAACGGCAGCACTTGGATATCCAGGTTTAAGAATGTAAAGTATTCCGCAAGCACAGAGCTGATAGGTACGAAGTACCACGACATAACCTCTTATGTAAAATACCTCTCCGACGATAACCTTATAACCTCTGTGAACCAAACCAACGCGGTCAACCCAAAGGACTTCTCCGAGACAGAGTATGAAAACCTCACGGCAGATCAGAAAAAATACCTTATAGCAGGGACTACGGATGGGGACACAATCTATTCCTTGACGTCCGACGTTATCAATGGAGCCTCCCTTATATACTCGGTAACCGACGGTAACGGTGCCGTCAGCTATAAGCTTTTGGAAAAGGCGTCGGATGTTAAGACCGACGGTCAAATAGATGCGGAAAAGCTGAAAACGCAAACCGGCGAATCAACCGCGCAAGCGGTGCCCTTTGACAGCACGGTGTTCTCCGGCTTCAGTATAGCCGGCTACGTCACAACGACCGATAACGGCAACGAGTATTTCGTTATGAGAGATGCTACCGAAGACACTGGTGACTTCCCTCTCAACGTACACTACCAGGTAAACGCCAATACACAATCAACCCCCGCCTTAGGCGACCACGAGTTCGTAGTCTTCGAGCAGGATATCTACTCGGAGTCATCCTATATCGATATTTACGCCGGATTTAACCTTCGTACTCCGAATAACGACGCGCTTTCCGCGAAGACCATATACGTGAGCAAGCTGTCCGTTAGCCCGGGTAAGTGGTATCATCTCACATTCGTGGGCGAGGTATCTACCGGAAACTCCTACGTCTTCGTTGACGGAGTCTGCGTAGCGCTGATAGAAGGCGGTCTTTGGGACGAAACTTCCATCGCAAGGATGAGAACTTACTACGGTGACGAGACTGCTACCGTGGAAAAGTGTATCGAGGGCATGCTCCTCGGCTCCTTCAGAACCATGCAGATCGCGGGTGAATACAATCAGGCAAAAAATCTTACCTACGATATGTCCGCAGCATCCGACAACTACTATCTCAGATGGGTGGATGAAGAAAGCGCAGACTCCCTCAGCGAGATAATCAACAGCATCAAGGAAGACTACAACAGCGTACCCGAGGGGTCGGAAACTCCAGACAAGACCCTCGACAACTCCTATCATCTCACCGCTTGGACGGGAAATATCTTTACAGACGATTACGAGGAAAACGTCCTGCCCGAGCTTGCCGTTCTCGCTACGATCAACGGTGTTGAATACTTCGACACCACCGGCATCAATAATATACTGGGCGACGAGGACTACACCACTCCCCTTCAGGAAGTCGTGATCTACCGTGAGTACATCGGCACTATCAACGTCAACTGCCGCGCCGCCGTTACGCTTAACGGAGTGACGAGCAAGCTTACATACACGGATAAAGTTATACGCGCTAGCGAAAACTCCAATGTCTTCTATAAGCAGACACCCAATGATGACGGCAATACCTACTACCCTATCGCCTGTGTTGACGGAGTTCTTTACTACGATGACGGCGCAAAGAACAGCGAGGGCACCGAATATACCAACAACAAAACCGCTCTCATAGATCTCCTTGCGAGTAACACCTCGGAGATCGAATACACCGTAACCTTCTTGAGAGCAATCTCCGAAAGCGTCACGGTCAACGCAAACGCTATACTCGACTTCAACGGTCTTTCCATAGACGTAGAGATCGATGAAGCCGTGTGCGCAATAATCGTCGGTACACACACCACCAAGGTCGTCAACCTCAAAACCACACTCTACCTCGCTACGATGAACGGCGCGGATTACAAGAATGATGCCGATGGACTCGCCGCGCTTCAGGCTGCTATCACGGCAGCTGACGAGGTCGAGCTCCAGCTCTATCATGTGCCTGACGTTCCTCTTAAAATTTCCTGCCCGGCTAAGATCGACACCAACGGTCTCGTTACCGGAGACACGACCGTAGAGCAGCTTATCACGACCGACTTCTACTCCTTTGACATCTCGTCCCAAGACGGCGGATCCTACGACTACGAGATCACGAGCGCCGGCGACAGATACGCGACGATACAGGTCATCATAGCTGCAAACGATGAAAGCACCTTCACTCATAACGTGACCGCGCGGCTCGGCGATGATATCGCGGAGGTCCTGACCGAAAACGGTCTTATGAACAACGTTCTCGTAGCCGAGAACGACGATGGAAATACCGTCGTTTATATCACGGAATGGACTGCCTCCCCCTCGGGAGTCGTATCCAGGGAGAACGAGAACGAAAGCACCCCCGCGTACGTATTCACCGCCAAAGTCACCTCCTCGACGGTTATTGAGTCTTACTACGCTTGCGTTAGCACCAACGGCACGATAACCCAAAGCAGTGACGCGTCCACGGCACAGAGTTGGTTTCCCGGCTCAGACTACAATACCATAATTCTTAACGCCGATCTTTCCTTAGGCAATACCACTATTTCCGGTAGTAATAAAAACATCTATCTTAACGGCCATACGATAAACAACACCGCGCAAAACGCCCACGGATTCCTTGTATCCGGCGCCTCCGTAAACTTCTACGGAGAGGGCACCTTGAACTACCTGGATAACCCCATGACCCAAGCGTTGTTCTACACCAACTGCGGATATACCGGAAAAATCACCGTTAACAACGTAACCGTCAATACCTATTCTTACGCGCTGATACTGCGAGACGGCAGCATGGAGTTCAACAACTGTACCATCAACGGTTATACGCAAAGAGCCGCTACGCTCTTCAGCCTCGGAGAAGAATATAATACCTCGGTTTCGAAAGTAGGCATCAATCTTACCTTGAAGGATTGCGACGTTACGTATAGATACTATAACGTAACGGACTACTACACGGGCTACACTACCAATAACCCCCTTATCACAAACAAGACCGTTAATCTTAACAACGCCGGCGACGTTGACAGAACCATCATCATAGACGGCTGTACTATCAAGTCTCAGGGCTCGCTGATACAGGCAAATACAGGAACGAATGCTCTCACCGCCTCCAAGCTCAAGCTCTACGTCAACGACACAGACCTCGTTGCAAAGTCTATTATAAAAGGCGATATCAAGCCGGGCAGCGTTTATTTCTGCGACGACGTAAGGACCAACGTAGAGAGTCTGGATAACATCACTATCGCCGCCGATCTCATCAAAGCGCAGACCTCCGACGGCATATACAAGGTGCTCTACACGAGCCACGACTACGCGACTATCACCTGGTCTGACGGTGAGACAGAGTTCTGGGCAAACGGCTCCACTCCCGTCAACAAAAACTGTCTGTTCGACGAGGTGACAGCGGACGGAGTAACCGAGGGAGAGAACACGGTTTACACCTCGAGTGGTACCGGCTTCCCCTTCAAGCTCTATATGAACCTTACTCTGACGACACAGATCGGCTTCAACATCTACGTGCCCGTATCTGTGGTAGGCGACGACCCGTCTTTAGTGCAGGTTTATATGGACGGCAAGCTTATAAGCCCCAACACCTACGCCAACGACAGCTCTACGGTCAGAAAGTCCATCGTCGCCGTAGCGGGCGGCTATTGCTACGACTACACTCTCACCCTTGCGCCTCAGGATGCTGCAAAGAGCTTCACCCTCGTAATAATCTACAACGGGCAGTACGTTTCACGCAAGGTATCCGTAGCGGATTACGCGGAAAAGCTCTGCGAGAACGGTCTTACCGAGAGGACCAAGGCGCTCCTTCAGGTAACCCTCGCGTATATCGAGCAGGCGGCTATGTACGCAGGCAACACCGTGGATATGAGCAGAATATCCGCGCTCAGAACAAGCACCTATCTCACCGGATATACGGAGAGCGAACCCGCGGCGCCCACAGCACCCAACGTTACACACAGCGAAGAAGTAGCAAACTTCGGTACAACGGAGGAGGGCGCTCTTGGCTACATCGAGAGTACGCAGATCAACTTTATGGATACCTGCGCTATCCGCTTCAATCTCACGAGCAGCAGCTATACCGGCTTCACATTCTACGTAGCAAACGATAAGAACGACGGCTATGAGCTGAGACAGCACACCGTCGCGGCGGACGGCAGCTACCTCGAGCTCGAGCTTAAGGCGTTCGAGCTTGCCCGCTCGATCAAGATCGTCTATGACGGTAATTATCAGCTTTACAGCCTTTACAACATCTACGACAATATGTCCTCTCCCGCAAGCGAGACCGTAACGATAAGTGGTACGTCATATTCCACCGGCGCGGCTTGGGAGTATAAGGCGGCGCAGAAGCTTATCAAGATACTCTACACATACGCGAGCACGTGCGATAAGTACTACGACAGCAATGCCGCAGAGTATAATCCCTCGACCACTAATTAAGACAGCAAGGAGAATTTGTAAAATGCAGGAATTGAATAATTACGAAACTCCCGAGGTTTTAATTCTGGAGCTCGAGAAAAAGGACGTTATAGCAACCAGCACCGGAACAGGTCCCGTTGTGGATTCGGACTGGGGCTGGTAAACACAAAGCAAGGCTAACTAGAAAGGGGCTAGCTCAAGTTCGAAAAACTTGAGCTAGCCTCTTTTACGCAGGAGATAGGGGGATTTAGAGCGAAAATTCGGGTTCTCCCGACCGAGAGACGTATAAAAATACGTTGAGGGAGGGAAACGACGATACAAAAAGAGTATAAAATGGAAGAAATTTTAAGAATTTCAACCTTAAAACAACAAAGCATAAAATTAGAGCGAAGAAACCGTGTTTTTTAACGGAATCCTCGCTCTTTTTGGGTTATGCCTAAATGAAGCAGCCCCTTAATATATATAGGAAGAATTATTACCGCACAAAGTGACATATCGCGACGGCTGTGCCGTCCTTCGCTACCCCCACCGTCGTTTCTTCATTTTGCATTTTCGGGAGGAGCAAGCCTCGCCCATATCGGTGCATATTTTGTAATAATGTGTACGCAAGACAGATAGCCTATCCTGTCAGAGATCGTAAAAGCAACATTTTCACAAAGCGAATGTAGCGATGCAATGCAGGGGTCATCGGTAGGGGAGGGGCTTGCTCCTCCCGTAAGCCTCCCTCATTGAGGGAGGGGGACCGCTTGCGGTGGAAGGAGTCATATTGCGCACTCCTTCAGTCACCTTCGGTGCCAGCTCCCTCCCGGATGGAGCCTAATTTTAAATTTTTCGGGAGGAGCAAGCCCCTCCCCTACCTTTGCATTTTGCGTTCCGCATTTTGCATTTCGCATTTTCTTACAGCCCCAGCGACTCCAGCAGCGTTTTAACGCTCGCTATCCTCTCGCTATCGAGCCGAGCGGTGCTGTCGAGCTCCTTTTTCGTACGCTTAAGCCTCTTTGGATCAAGAAGGCTGAACCAACGCAAAACCTCAAAAAGCGGAGTCAGCCAACGGTGCTTTTCCAGTATCTTATACCTGCGTCTGATCTCGTCGTACGGCATGAAGATACGGCGCAGTATGTAGTGCAGCTTTCCTCGCCTTCCGCGCTGTCTCGCGGCTACGTATTGGTCGCAAGAGCCGTACACGCCTCCGGTGAGCACGTACTCCTCCATCACCGCGAGGTCGTCTGCCTCCCCTCCGGTCATCCACGCCTTGCAAAGGCGCATAGCCGCGCTCTCGAAGCGGTCAAGCCCGAACTCGCAAAGCAGCTCGGCGACAGCAGCCCTGTCGTACGTGACGTTCTTTTCTATAAGGTAAAGATCGATAAACGGACGGATGCCGCAGCCGCCGTTCCTCATATGCTTCGCCATATGCGAGACGTGGTGGAAGTAGAATATCTCACCCGTCATAAATCGTTCGCAGCCGCCCTCGGAGCGTGCGGAAGCCCACACCCGTGTTAGAAGACGGCAGTCCTCAGTGTCTCCCTCAATGAGCGTGTGCACGTCAAGATGTACGCCCGAGCGGGCGAACAGCGAGGCGTCGTTTGGCTCAAGCGTGCTGACGCGATAATCAAGCGCGCCGGTGATAAGCTTCACCGTCTCTTGTAGCCTCTCGCGAGGCACGAGCACGTCAATGTCGCTGCTCGTCCTCATCCAAGGTGCGGGATAAAAGCCGCGCGTGACGCTGCCCTTCAGCAGTATGAAGGGGATGCCCGCGTCCTCGAAGCATTTTCTGACACGCCCCTGCTCGTTGATTATATTTTTGACGCGGAAAATGGCGGTGTACTCCGCCCTCGATATATCTGCCAGGAGCTCCGCGTTGATGCCTTCGGCGTTCCGCGCTTCGCCCTCCGTGTTTGTTTTTTCGGGAGAAGCAAGCGTATACCCTGCCGTGCCGTTTCTCGATTCCTCATTTCGCATTTCCCTCACCGCGCCCGCCAGAAGATGCGAGAGATCGTGCCGCTTCGCGAGAGCGAAAACCGCCGCGAGCGCCTCCTCGTCCGCAAGGCTCTGTGCGCTAAAGCGCTCCGCAGATCGACCGCGGGGCTCTCCGGACACCACCGGTCCTATCAGGGAAAACAAAATTTTATTTAATCTGTTCATTTTTCCTCGTGAAGCCTTTTAAAATTTCAATTGCCCTTTTACATACACCTTTAAATTCCTCGTTCCTGAAAAACAGCGCGAGGAAGATAACGTTAGGAATAACCGCAACGAATACGCACGCGACGATGAAATTCATCACGTTTACCGTAGTAAATATTCTGTCGCATACGAAGCAAGTTATCGCTCCCGCAAAAACCGTTGCCCCAAGATACTTCAAGAATCTCGAGAAGTAATCCCACGGCGAGCGCTCGGTCATAAAGCGGTAGGTAGCGCACGGCCGCGCTATCGTGTAGAAGACCTTGGAGGCTACCGTTCCTATGTATACTCCCACAAGTCCGAAATAGTGAGCGCAGATGATGGAAACCACGAGATTGATAAGCGCCTCCGTCAAAGACATCCATTTGTCCTTACCAAAGTTACCCTTTACCCCTCGCGCGTTGTTATAAATTAAAAACTGTCCTAACAGATACGTATTAATAACGATAAGCAAAAAGCTTGCGTTATCTATCAAATATTCCTCGCCGAGCCAAAGCGTGATAAACGGCGGTATCAAGTTTAAGAAAGCGATCGAGCAAAAGCCGTAAAGCCAGAAATTGACGAAGTTGAGGTCAAGAAACGTCTTTCTGTAATGCTCGGTTGTGGAAGTAGATACCAAATTTCCAAACGACGTAGTAAGCGCGGAGAAGAAGATCGTTATAAAGCCAACTACGGAATTTATCAGCAACGTATAATTACTTACCAAGCCTACCGCCGTTACACCAAGACCCGTGAGCGTGGAAATTATGATATTATCGGTCGAGTGGATCGCCACAGTCGAGAACTGATGCACGGCAAGATTCTTTACCTCGCGGTAAATAGGTCCTCGCTCCTCTTTTGTAAGGGGAGTCTGCGGACGCTCCTTTAAAATGGGAAATTTCTTATTGAAGTACGCCGCTTTTATAAATTTTGATGCGGCAAGTAGAATTGTGTTAGTGAGAAGATATACGATAAAGCTTTTTGTCAGCCAAATTGAAATACATTGAATAACGACAATTAAAGCTTCGAAAATTGTTGTAAAGTTCCCCGTTAAATAATTTTTTTGCAAAGCATTGACGTAGCAAAATTTATATGAGACAAAGTAACCTATAACCGCATTTGCAAGATATATTAAAAAGTACAGTCTTAGGTTAAAAAGCGAAACATCTTCCGCGCCCTTGACAATATACTGTAAGAACGGCAATAGCAGCAAACCTATACTTGCGATTACCAGAGCAATTATTCTATACGTTTTTTTATAAAAATCTAATATTTGTAATATTCTTTCCTTGTCATTATCTGCAACCGGCTTGTACATAGCAATTAAAAGCGCGGTGCCAAAACCAAGCTCGCTCAAAGAAAGCATTGCTAAAATTTCCGTATAGAGCCCTCTGATTCCGAGGTGCGTCGCGCCTAAAAAATATATGAATATGGTTCGTGACGCAATTCCCAAAATCAAATTGACAATCTTATTTATTACTCCCCAGAAGGAATTCTTGATTACAGCCTCAGTTCTTGTCATTTTATTTCCCTTAAAACATTAACCGTTATTTTAACTTAACTTTGAAATTTAAACTTTACAAGTCCGTCTCTGTACTTTTCTAAAAAAGGTTTCACTACTACTATAAAGAGATATCTCAATCGTTTGCGCAAAAAATTCTTCTTGCTTGGTTTCAACCGTTCATATATCGATTGAATATCTCTGTTAAGTATATATTCAAAGTTTTTTTGCATATCAAGGTCACCTTCTATGATAGTATGGTAATCCTCCGAAAAATACCTATTGAAACAGTCTAAAGTCTCGTTTATTTTTTCCTTCGCTTCTTCGTTTGCAAAGTATTTAAGTATGTAATTGATATTCGTACAACATATTTCCAAAGCTTTTTTTGCTACTAAGCTTCTTTGAAGTTGATCGCTCGCCCCAAAAGCAGAAATCATTTCGTTATAATGTTCTATATATTCTGAAGACCATGTATTTTTATCATCAAAATACTGCGATTTGTTTGTAACGGAATGATTATTCAAGCAGTTGTAATAATATATCTTCTTCCCCGTCATATATATGCTCTTGCAGTATCTTAAATATTCGGTCATAAAAATTGCATCTTCTGCCATTTTAACACCTTCGGAAAAACGCAGATTGTTTTTTTCGATGATGTTTTTTGAAAACAGCTTGTAGCAAGTTCCCAAAAACTCCATTTTATCAAACGCGCGTAATGTCGCGAAAGAATTCATTTTTTCCGAAATGATGTGTTCTGTGTTTCCGTACGATACAATTCTTACGGAACGCCATTCCATCTGACCTACTGTCAAATCGTAATCACGCTCGCTAAATGGCTGCAACAACGCTTCTAAGTAATTATCAGAAACCCAGTCGTCGCTGTCAATAAAAGTTATCCATTCTCCGCGAGCCGCATCAATGCCCGCATTACGCGCGGTGGAAACTCCGCCGTTTTCTTTATGTATAACCTGTATTCTCGAATCCTTCTCGGCATATCTGTCACAGATAATACCGCTTCTGTCCGGAGTGCCGTCATCAACGAGTATAAGCTCAAAATCAGTATAAGTCTGCCTAAGTATACTTTCAATACAGCGCGGTAAATATTTCTCAACATTATACACGGGTACTACAATACTTATAAGCGAACTGCTCATGCTTATTTTTCTCCTTTCACTTGACTGCACATTGTTTTTATAGTATAATTCTCATATAACACCACTAAGGAAAATGCTATGAAAAAAATTCTTTTTGTGACCAGCCAACTATTAATAGGCGGCACGGAAACCGCTCTTTATGAAACGGTAAAAGCTCTGAAATCGCCCGCCGTGGATATTACAGTCGCTGTAATGAAGCCCGGAGGCGAATTATATGATGATTTTAAAAAAATATGCAACATAAAAGACCTGTCTGACCAATACTCGAATGCGTTAATAACCAAAGAAAACATTGTCAGCAATCTTAAACATCTTCATTTAATTGCATTTGTTAAAAACCTTATTCTCAAAATAAAAGAGAAGTATCTGCTATCTCATTTTAAATTTAAAGAAAGTATAGCCAAGAGAATGCCACAAGACGCCGACGCGTATGATGTTGCGATTGCTTATTCCGCGCCGTATACATCACACGAAATTTACGTGTTGGAAAAAGTTAACGCCCAAAAAAAGCTTGCTTGGATTCATTTCGACGTTGCGTCGTATATAAAAGAAACGGATGCTTCCGGCTTCTCTGCTTCTTATGAAAAATTTGACAATGTGATATGCGTTTCGGAAGCATCCGAAAAATCATTCATCACACGCCACCCTTCTCTTGCGAAAAAAACACAAGTAGTCTACAACCCCGTCGACACGGAAAGGATTTTAAGCCTGTCAAAAGAAGCTGTTGACGTCAAGGCAAATGACGGTATTACTCTCTGCTCGGTCGGTCGCTTAGCCTACGATAAGGGCTTTGATATGGCGATATCAGCGCACAAGCTGCTGAAAAATAAGGGGTATAACGTAAAATGGCTGTTGTGCGGCGACGGAGATTGTAGAAAAGCTCTTGAAATCAGTATAAAAGAGAACCGCCTCGAAAACGAATTCATTCTTCTTGGCAATCAAAAGAATCCCTACAAATATATAAACGCCGCGGATATTTACGTCCAGACGTCAAGAACGGAAAGTTACTGCTTAACGCTTGCTGAAGCTCGCGCGTTGAAGAAGCCTATCGTGACTACAAACTTCGCTTGCTCTGACGAGCATATCACCGATAGCCACAACGGTTTTATCTGCCGGATGAACGCCGAATCTATCGCCGACGCGATAGAAAAGCTGATAAAATCGCCTGATTTGCGTGAAAAATTCAGCAACAACACAACACCTATCGACGATAATAACTTAAAGCTAAAACAACTGTTTGAATAATCCGACACCGCACTCACGCATTGGGTGCGGTTGTTTTTTTATCTTCCGAGAATCTTTTTTGCTAAACTAACGCAAAGATCCTTAGCCGCATAGTAAAGCTTCTTTGGAGCGGACGGAACGCTCGTTACACTTTCAACAGCGCATGTTATTCCCCGTTCTGAATAAAGCGAATAAAACTCATCGCGCTTTGGGCTTTTCAAGGCTGGAGCTGTCATTGTATGCTGGGGATTTTTAGCAGCTTCTATGTCACTGTCAAAAACGTCAAACCTATCGCTTATCTCTCTGTATGCCGCGCTGCCCTTTGCGCTGTTTACAATGACGAGCGATATTCCCTTGTCATCGTCACGCTCGGGATGCTTTTTACCTATACCCCAAAAGTCGCCGAGAGTTATATCCCCCTGACGATTTACACTTGTGAAGCGGCAATCGTAGCACGACGGACGCAGAGATATATTGTTAAGAAACATGCTCATATATCTATCGTAACCGCAGAATGTAAAGTATCGTTTACCGTTCTCAAAGATAACCTCAAAATAAAGACGTTTCCAGCTCTTCTCTTTGTTGCGGAAGTTTACCGATACGGGCTTGGATTTATACTTGTCAGCAAGATAGCCGAGATAGTCCTTAAAAACTTCCGGCGAGGGTACGCCGTGACAAAGCACGTCAACCAAAAGGAGTCCGTCATACCTCTTGCCAAGATACTTTTTGAGTCCTGCTATCTGACAAGGAGTGCCCGAATAAAGCACCTCTCTGCCCTCGGCAAGCAGCGCCTTCACCTCCGTATAGGTTGTGCCTACGTCAGACTGAACGTACTTAGAGCCTTTGAGAGCCGATAACCCTTCGATAGCGTCAACGCCTATATGGCGGGCAACAAGCTCCGAGTCAAGAGCGCAGCCGAAAACTACGCCGCCGCGGGATATAACCGACTTTGCAAGCTCGAAGAACGTACCTCCCGAGGAGCTTGTACTCCTCACGGCTTCGTCCTTGTTTTTAGTGCCCCATACCTCAATAGGACTTCCGGTATCGGCGGGATTTATTATAGGGCACACCTCTACGCATCTTCCGCACTTGACGCACGCCTCATTATCTACCGAAGGATAAGCAAAGCCGCACGGGTCGTTTACCATCTCTATGCAATTTTTAGGGCATATGCGTTTACACGCCGCACAACCTGTGCAATTCTTCTTATCTTCAATGTTGATCATTTTTTAACCTTTAACGATATGCTTTATACATCTTAATATGTTATATAGTTTTCCATAAATAAGCAATAATCCGATTCGTTCTTTCATTGTCCATCGCGCAAGCAGCTTTTCCCAAAGCGCACATTTTGATAGATCGAGGCAAGAAAGCCTTTCTTTGATTTTACTGATTTCTATGGATTTTTTGAGAAACTCACGCTTTTCTTTTTGTTTTAACGTATTCTTGCGGTTGGTAATGCATACGGCAGTTCCGGGAATAATATTCACCCATTTGCTAACAAAATGTCTTTCACAAATTTTAATTCCTACCGTTGAACGATTATATGCTTTTTCTAAAACTTCTATTATGTAAGCGCTGCGCTCTACACCAAGCAAAGTGGATTCGTGATAGCTGTTTATAGCAGAGCCTTGCCGCTGATAATAGTAATAAAGATGTTCGGGAATGGCGACAAATCGCTCACAATATGAGCAGTAATCGGCAACGAAGCACCCGTCCTCCATTCTTCTGAGCAACGTATCAAATCTGATATCGCTTTTATTTATTATTTCTGCTTTATAAAGTGTTGTACACATAGGAACTTGATTTATTCCGATCTCTTTATAAAAGCTCTCTTTACCGTAAACACCGGACATCAAACGATTGTGTTTTTTTTGCTTTTGATCACTATGCCACTCAATGAAACCGCAAACCGACAGATCCGCAACATTGGATATTATGGCATCATATAGCTTTTCTACGTAAGAGACATCGACCCAATCATCTGCATCAACAAACATCACGTATTTGCCTCTGAATATATCAAGACCGGCATTTCTCGCGGCAGAAACACCTTTGTTTTCCTGCTCTATAAATCTTACTTTGTCACTATGAAGCCGAAGAAGTCTACGGCACACCTCTCCTGAGTTATCCGTGCTTCCGTCGTTGATAAGTATGATTTCAAGATTGTTATAAGTCTGCGCAAGCAAGCTTTCAACACACCTATCGATATATTCCGCTACGTTATAGACCGGAACGATAATGCTTATCATATCCTTATTGCTTTCCATGCTCACCTCTTAATTATTTATTAATCCCTCAAACACCTCGGCAGATATTCTCGCATTCTCTTCATAAGTAGGCATTGCCTCACAGAGCTTATTTTTCAACTTTTTCTCATGCGCGGCGATATACACAAATACAGGGTGCGGAGTATCCATATCACTATATATGGCAAGCGCGCGTGAGGAACGAGAACTACGTTTATTTCGGTCTTGTGGAGCATATAATCAACAAGAGCGCGTATTGACGTTACGGTCTTCTCCCTCTCGCTTGTATAATCAATTTTCTACGTTGATTATTTTAACACTCAAACCGTTTTTTTCTGAATTGCTCTTTTCAGATTTCTAAGCAGATTATAAGCCTTGCCGTAAATAAGCAAAAGATTGATTTTTCTTTTAATTGTCAGCGCGCGATACACCTTATCCATTACCGAAGGCGAAACGAGCGTATGCGCCCTGATCTTAGACTCTATATCAGAAAGCTCTATCAAGGAGGACAGCTGCTTTCTTTTATTTTTCAAACTGTCCTTTGTTCTGGTAATGAGGATCGCCGAATGTGGTATAAAACTAACGTATCTTTTAGCAATGTACTCCTCTTTCCCTTCCCACGACCGAGTATTCATAAGCCTCGTAAATTCATCCGTCAGATATACCGTCTTCAAAGCATGCTCGACAGAAAATTTTAGCCTGCTCGCCGAAGATCCCTCTCTATGCACCGAGTGGTACAACGGCTCGTTAACAAGCGCTATCGAGTTGCAGTACAAGCTGTATTCGGCAAAGAACAAAAAGTCCTCGCCGTATTTAACGTTTGTGTTGAATCTTATGTTTTGGGACTGTATTATACCGTTTTTGAAAATGCCGAGCCACAAAAACGCAGGGAGCTTGTCTTTTCTTCCCGTTTGTTTTTCATAGAACAAAGCGCCCCAAACATCGCTTATACGATCCGTCTCGAACGGAAGTCTTACGGCTTCTGTTCTGTCGGCGGTGTGATCGATATAGTATGCGCACTCAGCCATTTCGGAATCGCTTTCCGATATAGCTTTATACAACTTTTCAACATACGCAGGCTCGCAGTAATCATCCGGGTCAACGAACATTATGTATTCACCAGTTGCTATTTCAAGTCCCGCGTTTCTCGCGGCCGAAACACCCTTATTCTCCTGCTCGATCAGCTTTATCTTATCCGGGTGAAGCTTTGACAGCCTTCCGCATATCTCGCCCGAGGCGTCCGCGCTGCCGTCGTTTATTAAAATTATTTCAAAGCTTGTCAAGGTCTGTCCGAGCAGACTTTCCACGCACTTTTCAACGTACCCCTCAACGTTATAAACGGGAACTATGATACTGATAAGGCTCATAATTATACCTCCGTTAACTCTTTTAATATCCTCCCCGATATCTTTGCCTTTTCCTTATATTCCGGCATGACCTCGTGAAGCTTAGCTCTCAGCTCATCTTCATGCTTTATAAGATACTCGAAGCCGCGGACGGTCGCTTCGGGATCGTCAAAGGTCTGCACGGGCAGAACAAGGTTCTCCTCGGAGCCGAAGATATCGCGGGCGATCCCCTTTGCCTTCACAGAATAGCCGAGCGCGAGAGTAGGAACTTCGGTCGAATATGCCGCGATGACCGAGTGCGTGCGCGCGCCGATAAAGAAACGGCAGGCGGATATATAGCCCTTAAGCTGACGGCAGTTAAGACCGTAGTCGTCAAGTAAAAGCACCCTGCCCGTGTCACGATATCTCTCAAAAATCGGGCGGAGCGTATCCATATCGTCGCCGTTTGATATCCTTACGTGCGGAACGAGAACTACGTTCATTTCTGTCTTTTCAAGTATGTGGTCTACGAGGGCGTGTACGGATGAAAGTATCTTATCTCTGTCCTCGGTATAGTTGAAGATCAGCGGGCTGAGGTTGATGCCTACCATCTGACCGCGCTTCCAATTTTTAGGGAACTCGACCTCTGCCGCTTCGAGAAGAAAGGCGGGGTCTGCAACAAGATGTGCCTTGCCCTCAAATCCGCACTTCAAAAACGCCTCGTAGCTGATGCTGTCTCTGACGGTTATCGCGTCAAATAGAGACAGATGCTCACTAAGTTCTCCCGGAAGCTCCCGGGGCTCAACCGAACAGCCCCAAAGTATCATTTTCTTACCCGTTTTCTTAATCAGCGCTTCGGTTGCCCAGTCTGCCTTCCCCTTATTGTAACAGTAGTTGTCGCCGCCTATCGCGATACAGCAATCCATATTTTTTGACAGTCTTACGTTGTCCTTAAAAACGCCGAATCTGTTATTTATAAAGTCAAAATCAAAAAGCTTCTTGCAGAATTTGTTGATAAACCAACCGCACGAAAGCCTTCTCAACCAATGTCTGTTCTTTACAACCTTGTCTACCGTTTCGATATTATACATCTCATCCTCTTGCGGACGAAACGACGATAAATACACCTGACAGTCGGGAATATTGTTTTTCACCTCTTGCGAAACCATTCTTACTAAGGCTTCACATCCGTGATTAAAGCTTCCGCCGTGTTGGTATAACATTATTTTTTTCATTTTCACCTCTAAATGCCTTACCGATTTTTAATTAGCTTGGCAAGCTTTCCTCTCAGGTCCATATAGCAGCCGTTAATCAACAGCCTATACGCCCTTCCGCGCCTTGCGTTATTATACAGTCTCTTATCCTTCTCGTTTAAGGCGATATCCGATATCCTATCCGCTAAAATTCCTGCTATGATATCATCTTCGAGTATATTTTTAATATCCGATATCTTATTGCGCACTGAGCATTTTTTGCGCGCTATCATCAAAAGAAAGGCGGGTAGCCCTCTGGTGAAAGAAAGGTTAATATCAGCAATCTCGGCTTCGCTTGCCACACCGCTTTGCTCGGCAAATCGCCGAAGATCAGCAAAAGCCGACTTATACTTCAAATACAAGTCGCCGTGGTAACGAGAGGTAGCTCCTTCTCCCGTCAAACGGTAGCCGTATAGTTTTGCAGAGATTCTCGTTATCTTCTTCGATACAAGGCATGCGCGCCAGCAAAAGAGAAGATCCTCGCTATAACTCATATCCTTGCTCGACAGGATGTTATATTTTCTCAAAAGAGACAGTCTGAAAAGCTTCACGCACATAGAGGTCATAAGCCCCGTGTCGAGCAATTCGCGCGCGGCAGCGGGGGTTGCCTCCGTCTTCTCGTGTTTCGGAAAGCTCGGCTTCTCGCCTCGGAACGTGACGTAATCGCATACCGTTACGTCTGCGTCGCTGTCCTCAGCCGCTCGATACATAAGCTCAAGATACTCGTGAGCATAGATGTCATCGGCATCGATAAACGCGACGTACTCACCCCGCGCCTCACCGATACCGACGTTGCGCGCATCGCTGACTCCGCTGTTCTCCTTGTCTATAACGCGTATACGGCTATCCCTCGCCGCATACTCGGAAAGTATGCCAAAAGAGCCATCCGACGAGCCGTCGTTGATGGCTATGACCTCAAAATCTCGGTAAGTCTGTGAAAGCAGACTGTCAAGCGTCTGTCCTAAATATTTTTCCGCATTGTAAACCGGAAGAATCACGCTTATCTTAGGCATCATTTTTCATACCTCTTGAAGTCTCTTCTGTAAAGCATCCATCCGGGGATATAGGCGGCGAGCGCCAACGCGGGATAGACCGCATCTCTTATCTTGCGCTTCCTTCCGTGCGCTATCGCCATAGCCATATAGCGTATGGAATCAAGAAATCTATGCTTCAGCGTCCTATCTATTTTAAGCCGCTGATTTATGTAAGCGAAGTATCCTTGCGGATTTTTGTAAAGTAATCTTTTCATATTTGCGGTATATCCGTCGGGTAAGTACTCGCATACGTATATACCGCGCTTGACAAACGCCAGCAGTCCTTCCGCGTCCAGCTTGTCGTACAGATACCCTTCGGGTATAAACTTCTCACCCTCGAAGAATACAAACTCGTGCCTTCTGAGAACGTCAGCTTTGAAAATGAGGGCTGTGTCACCCGTGAGACCGTAACGGTCGTAAGCATCCTTGAGCGTGGATTTTGTCACGTCGCCGCGAAGCGCCGTTATACTTGAGCCGTCCTCGCGCAGCCTGTACGCGAGAAGACCTATACAGCCGTTATCCCTTTTTGCCCATCCGTCTCTTATAATCTCTACCGCGTCATCGGTCAGATAATCGTCGGAGTCAAGGCAGATGAAAAGCTCGCCGAGAGCCTCTCGCGCTCCCCTATTGTGCGCGGAGGGCTTGCCGGCGTTCTCCTGGTACACGTAACGCACGGGTATTATATTTTCGTTCTTCCACGCCTCTACAAGCTCGCGGGTATTATCCGTCGAGCCGTCGTCAACTATAAGCCACTCAAAATCCTTGTCAGTCTGCCTCAGGAGCGAGGCGTAAAGGCGGCAGAGAGTATAAGCTCTGTTGTAGGTGGGAGTAAAGATCGTCAAAAGCATTTGTATCCCCTCATCTTGCGTTATCGAGATAGAATTTCTGCGCCTCGGCAGCGACCTCTCTGATATTATAATCGGTGGCGAGCGCCTTTCGTGAAAGCTCCGTCCTTCGCGACACGTCCGCCGCCGAAAGAGCCGTCATAATACGCTCGCGCCACACGGCAGCGTTCTCGCCGAGAGATATCCTCTCAAAGAGTCCCGTGCCTATATCCGCCGCCGCGGGAACTCCCATCGACGCAATACAGTAAAGCCCCGACGCCTGAGCCTCAACAGCAACTATGCCAAGCCCCTCGTAAAGAGAGGGGAAAAGGAAGATGTCCGCAGCCGAGAGGATCCCCGGTACGTCGCGGCGCTGCCCGAGAAACAGTATACGCTCGCTCTCAGCCTTCTGACACATGGCGTCGAAGAGCGGACCGTCGCCGACGAGCGCGGCGTAAACCGACTCGTCACGGAGCGTGATCTCATTGAGTCTGTCTATAAGCCAGGCGTGGTTCTTCTGCTCGGCGAAGCGCCCGACGTGGACGATGACCTTGGCGTCGGCAGGTATACCAAGCTCGGCTCTGTATTTTTCTCTCGTCTCTTTGGAAAAAGCAAAGGCGTCAAGGTCGATGGCGTTATTCCACACGGTAGCTTTTTTATGCTTCAATGGGAAGAGCCACCCTGCCGCATCGGTCGAGCAGGCGATAAAATGCGTTGCGTTCGCCTCTATTTCCCTGCCCGTCCATATCTTGTACAGCTTCATTATCTTAGGCAGATCGGGACGGGAGTTGTGTGAGTGCGCGATACGGCAGGGCACCCCCGCGATTTTCGCCGCGCGAAGCACCGCTCCCATCTCCTTATGCGTATGCGTATGTACTATTTCGTACTCGGGATGCGTACGGAAGAAGGCGGCAAGCTCCTTTTTGTAATTCTCCGAATACGGCAGGTAATGCACCTTGCCGCCCATAGAGCGTATAAGAGCGTCGGTCTCGCCCGGCCTCTGCGCCAAAAAGTCAAACTGTATCTTATCTCTGTCTATATTGCGGTAGAGATTCATAATGACCGTCTCCGTACCCGCGCTCTTCATCTCGGGGTACACGTGCAGAATACGTACCATTACTCAAAAAGACTCCTTCCCAATAAGAAGTTAGGCATATATCTCTTCATCGCTCCCGCATCAAAGAGAGTAATGAATCTGAAGAAGCCAAAGCCGCACCACGCCACCGTCGCGCAGTAAGCTATAAAGCGGAAGCGTCCCTTCTGGACGGTACAGATATACGATATTATAAATCCGTAGGATATGGTGAAGTAGTCCTTCATTCTCGTCAGTATCTCGTAGTTACGGAAGAGGGTAAATATCGGCAGAAGACATACGAAAAGCTTTATCATAGTGTCGGCATTCGGATGAGCCTTGATTATCTGGTCAAAGAAGATGATAAGTAATATCATCAGGATATAATACTCCGCGGTGTGCAGCCAGTTTATCGCCGACAAGCTCTCACCCGTTATCAAGCTCTCCGCCTTATTGAAGATTTCATCCGTCGCAAATATCTCAAGCTCAAGTATCGGCTCAAAGATCTTCAGCGTCGGCACGTTAAGCTCCGAGAGGACAAGCGTAGGCAGGAAAATGATATTGAGTACTATGAGCAGTCCTTTCGTAATCTTAAGCCTGTTCAGGAAATAGAGCGGGAACAGCACTATCGCGGCGGTATGGAAGGAGAAGGCGAGCGCCGCAAGAAGCATATACGGTATAATTCGCCTATTTTCCATAAACTTAAGCATGATAAAGAATATCGCTATCGTTATCGGCTGACGAAGGCTTATGAAAACGTTGTAGAAGTAGAATTTGTATAGGAACACCACGATAACGAGCATAAACTCGCCGGTGTATCTCCTGAGCGCGTAATAGGCTGTAAACACGATAAACAACGCCTGAATAAATATATACCCGTAGTACGAGAAGCCAAGAGTCTTGAAGAAGGAGTTTGCAAAAAGGTACATACGCTCTACGCCGAAGGTAGCGTATTTGTCATCCAAAACCGAATAGTATTTGAAGAAATCAGTGAGTTTTGGCGCACTGTTGTAGATGGCTCTGTATATCTGATAGTCTGTACCTCCGATGTTACGGAAGCCGGCGATAAGAGCGAGAACCGCAACAGCGATAAAGCATACCATCCTCTGCTCCTTGTTCGCTTTCCATTCGCAGTCAACGCCAAAAGCGGGCTTCTTAACAAGAAGTCCGTCAAGACACAGGCATATCGTACATAACGCGAAAACAAAGAGCCAAACGATCATTTTATTCCTCGGTATAGATTTTATTTAACTGTTCAATATAGGCAGAGGTATTGTCGAGCTCCTCACCTCTTGCCAATGCGGCAACGGATGCATTACGGTAAAGCTCCTCGTCCGTCAAAAGCTCGGAAAGTCTGCCTGCAAGCTCATCCTTGCCATCACAAAGATATCCCGCGCCATCCTTCACGATGGTGGGTATTCCGCCGACACGGGTAGCCACTACGGGCTTTCCTAGCGCCAACGCCTCTGCCGCGACAAGACCGAAGCCCTCCCAGGACGACGTCATACACAGCACCTTGGCATTTTTAAGATAGCCGTAAGGATTTTCGACAAATCCCTTAAGAGCTATCACGTTTTCAAGCTCTTGCTCGGCTATTTTTCTTTCCACGTCCCCGCGCAGCTCACCGTCGCCGAGAATGACCGCTCTGACGTGACAACGCTCCGAAACCTCGGATATCACATCAACGAAAAGCTCCGGATTCTTAGCCTCGCTCAGCCTTCCGATAAACGCTACGTCGTATTTCTCATCGCAATCTGCCGACTCCGCCTTTTCTCTGATGCTTGATACGCTGATGGGGTTTCCTATCACCGCTTCCTTTTTTCTGAAGAGCTTGCCGAACACAAACTCGTCAAATACGGACGGCGACACACCGAGCATCCTTCGGTATCGAAGACAGCTGAGTCCGTAAGCGACCGACTTGATACCCGGACGCTTTATCCACGGTGAGTTGTTATGTATATGCGAGATAACCGGGATCCTCAATGTTGAGAGCGCCGAAATGATACTTGCGGTAAAGTCGTGCGCGTGTATAAGCGTAGGTCTATACTTCCTTATAACCCTTTTCATCTCGCCGACAGACAGCTTACTTATAGGCTCAAATTCTATCTCGCGGCTACCAAGAACATCTCTTATGGGTCCGTCAAGAGAGACGTATACCGAACGGATGTCGGTATGCATTTTCTTAAAGCCCTCTATTATCGTTACGGCGACGTTTTCAGCGCCGGAATAGGAGCTCGTATTAAGAATGTGCAAGACCGTCCTCACCCTCGGGTCCTCCCTTCGTAATTTTATCCGTAAATTTTCAAAAGCTTAATTTTGACTGCGTCAAATGAATATTTTTCCGCGGCGGCTCGGTTGCAGTCACCCATTTTCTTAAGCTCGACCTCATCCGCCAATAGAGAGCTTACAGCGCTCGCAAAGCCGTCAACGTCGGTCGGGCATAGAAGGATCCCTCCTTCCGACCCCACAAGATCCACGTTGCCGCGTATCCCTGACGCGACGACGGCAAGCCCCGACGCCATAGCCTCCATAACCGACACCGGAAGTCCCTCTCGGTAGGAAGGATGGACGAAAAGATCCGCCGTCCCGTAAAGCTCGGTCACGTCCTCGCGATAGCCGAGAAGATGAACTCTCTCGCCAATGCCAAGCTCGCGCGCAAGCTCATTTAATTTGTCACGGAGCGCGCCCTTGCCGGCTATGACGTAATGTATCGTATTATCGTCAAGTCCTGCTATTGCTCGGATCACCGTTTCGTGATTTTTATTTTCGTTGAGCTCGCCGACCGAGAGAATGACCCGCGCGTGCTCCGGAACCCCGATAGAGCGCTTCTTCTCTGCCGCGTCAATTTTCAATGCGGAAAAGCTGTCTACGTCAACACCTACGCCGGGTAAGTGCTCTATCCTCTTTGCCCGAAGCTTCCTCTTGGCGAAAGCAAAGTCCTCTTCGTTAATGGTTATCAGCACGTCGGTAAGGCGCGCGCAAAATTTTTCCACCGGGTAAAACAACAGCCAATTCTTGATGGGCGCACCCTTATAAAAGTGGAAGCCGTGCGCGGTATAAATTACGCGCGTGCCCTTTTTGCGAGCCCCGTGTACAGCAAGACGCGTTATCGCACCGCCTATAGGAGAGTGGCAATGTACGAGATCGTACTCGTTTTCCTTGCTTATCCTTTTAAGCAGCTTGAAAGATCTCATAATACTGCCAATCGCAAAAATACGTCTCGGTATAGGAGCGTTTACGACGGCAACCTCTATGCTTTCCAGATGAGATATAAGGGCAGCAGAGCGCTCAGCGCTTATTGAGCCGCCATCATCAAAATTAGCGGCAACGTCCACCTTATACCCAAGCTCCTTCAGGAGCATTATGCTTGGGATAGTAAATTGATCTATCATAGACGCGACCGAAGCCACGATCAATGCTCTTTTCATTCCGAATCTATCCTTTGTGTATTTGTAGAATACTGTCTTTTAGGCTCGCCACGCGGTAGTTCGCTTTATATTCGCTCATTTCCATATCGTACGTAAAATTGCCAAACGCTTTGCGCGCGAACCCTACGATTACTCCTATCAATCTTACAGCCCAGGCAAAGCCTTTCACGAGCCGAACCCTTTTACCCTCTGCGTCACCGATCATTGCGACCATCTCGGACGTATTGCTGTACTCGGAGTTCTGAGGGAAGAAAATACCGCTTTCTTCATTTTCTATCATCAATCTCACAAACTCGGAGAGATTGTCGACGTACAGCATAGACCTCTCGTTATTCACGTATGGGAATACGGGGATTCTTTTTGCTATCCTGACTAATGTTGCATAATTTCCCTTGCAGTCCTTGCCGTAAATCACAGGCGGACGTAATACAACGACCTTGAAACCGTCATCCGAAAGAGCAAGTATGCCCTCCTCAGCCTTGAGCTTACTGTCACCGTATGCATTTTCCGGATTGACGGGGGTGTCTTTGTTTATGACGTTTGGCTTTCCTAACCTGTATTTCTGTCCGTAAACTATCGAGGAGCTCATAAAGATGAATTGCTTAACGCCGTCAGACTTAGCTTTTTTTGCGACCTCGACGGTCAGGTCGGTATTGACAGCATAGTAGAGCTTCTTACGCTCGTCGCTGATTTTTCCGCCGTCGGAATGTGCGATTCCCGCAACGTGAAAAACGGCATCATATCCGGAAAAATCCTTCGTCCTCCACTCGTCGCCAAGCATATCGGCAGTGTCCACGGAGTATTCCTCAAAATACTTATTCAGATATCCTTCAAAATGTGTACCGACAAAGCTTCCTTTGCCGGTGATAAGAATCCTTTTCATATATTCTCCAAGATCAAACAGTCTCTTCAGCCGAGGATTCACTCGTTTCCTCGTCGACCTTTCCCTCTATGACACCGTCCGATTTTAATACCGAAAAAACAGTGCCAAAAAGGCATTTGACATCAATAAAAACGCCCGAGAAAAAGCCTTTATTAAGTCTATTGACGTACTCGCCGTCAAATTTCGCCTTAACGGGAATCGGCAGCTCGTCGCGTCCGTTTATCTGCGCCCAGCCGGTGAGTCCGGGACGTATATCGTTCGCTCCGTATTTGTCACGCTCGGCAACCAGATCGTCCTGATTCCAAAGAGCCGGCCTCGGTCCGACGACTGACATCTGACCAACAAAAATATTAAATATCTGAGGCAGCTCGTCAAGGCTGGTTTTCCTAAGAAAAGCTCCCACCTTAGTGATCCACTTCTTCGGGTCATCAAGAGTATGGGTCGGTGCATCCTTAGGCGCATCGGTTCTCATAGTTCTGAATTTAAGTATGTAAAAATGCTTCTTTCCTCTTCCTATCCTCTTCTGCTTGAAGAAAACCGGTCCCTTGCTGTCTGTTTTGACTAGGACGGCTATAAAAAGCATGGGAACTGCTAAGATGATGATTGCAAGGCAGGACATAACTATGTCGGACGCTCTTTTTAAAAAATGCTTATACACCGCTTGCCTCCGGGTTTTACACGTATATTTATAGATATATTATAATATTTTGCGCGTGCAAAGTCAAGTGTTGTGCGTTTTTTTGTGGTTTTAGCAAGATATCACTCGAAAATGGAATTAAAAATTACGCCCCGTTCATCTCTGACGCTTATCAATCGTTTTTTTGGTAACGTGCTTATTTTTAGCGCAACAGCGTGTTTTTGTAAATCAATATTGTCAAAAATCACAAAAAAGGCTGTCTCAAATGCAAAAAATGAGACAGCCCCAAAAGTTTGATAGGGGTAGGCAGATTTGAGAAAAAGTTTTACCAAATGTGACAGCCCTAAAAGTTTTATAGGGGGTAGGCAGATTTGAGGAAAAAGCTTCGTTGTTCAAGGCGAGAGGCGTA
>CAYWPS010000016.1:0-31551 GCA_964460165.1 uncultured Ruminococcus sp.
CGCTTGCGTTCCTCGTTGACGCTTACGACGAGGAGACCATCGGCGAGGGCGACGTAAGAGTCGTTCTTCACCTTCATCCCGCTCTCGCTCCCGTTAAGGCAGCGGTCCTTCCTCTTTCCAAGAAGCTCTCCGAAAAGGCTCTTGAGCTTTACGACGAGCTCGCCAAGGAGTTCCCCTGCGACTTTGACGAGACCGGCTCTATCGGTAAGAGATATCGCCGCGAGGACGAGATCGGCACTCCCTTCTGCATCACCTACGACTTCGATACGGAGAACGACGGCTGCGTAACCGTCCGTGACAGAGATACTATGGAGCAGGTACGTATCCCTATGTCCGAGGTTAAGGGCTATATCTCGGAAAAGCTCAGATTTTAAATAAACAAACGGAGCTGTCGCTATTTTCGGCAGCTCCTTTGAATAAAGGAAATACTATGGATAACTTAACACGCATAGCGTCCTTTTCGGTGAATCACGACTATATCACCGAGGGGATATACGTTTCGCGCATCGACGGCGACGTCACCACATACGACCTTCGCACCCGCGTTCCCAATAATGCACAGGGCGACTATATGTCCAACCTCACGATGCACTCGCTTGAGCATCTGTTTGCTACCTATGTTAGAAACAGTGAGATAGGCAGCCGTGTGATATATTTCGGACCCATGGGCTGTCAGACCGGCTTCTACCTTCTTGTCAGAAGCTCTGACGATAGCGAGACGCTTTGCGTGGTGAAGGCAACGCTTGAGAAGATAATCGCTCATGAGGGCGCGGTTCCCGGAGCAAAGAGGGAAGAGTGCGGTAATTATAAAAACCTCGACCTGGAAAGCGCAAAGCGTGAGGCAAAGAGATATCTTGACATCCTTCTTTCGAAGGAATGGGATTTTAAATATCCGGAGGCTTGAAATGAGTTTTAAGGCAGATATCGGAATTATCGGCGCTCTTGACGACGAGGTGCGCGAGATAATATCCCGGCTTGAAGAAAAAAAGACCGAGACGGTCGGAAGCATAGAATTTAATATCGGTAGGCTTTACGGCAAAAACGTGGTTATCGCGAAGTGCGGAGTCGGCAAGGTATTTGCCGCGATCTGCGCGGAGGCGATGATCATTAAGTATTCGCCCTCGCTTATCGTGAATTCCGGTGTCGGCGGAGCGCTTGATAAGTCGCTTCGTCCGCTTGATATCGTTTTTGCCGATAAGCTGGTTCAGCACGATATGGACACCTCGCCTCTCGGCGATCCCGTAGGACTCATCTCGGGCATCAACCGCGTGTATTTTGAGACCGACGCAAGAGCCGGACGCGTGCTTGAGGAGGCGGCGCAAAGGCTTGATATCAACTATTTGGTAGGCACGGTTGCCACGGGTGACAGATTTATCTCTGCGAAGGCGGATAAGGATATGATAGCATCGCTGTTTGGCGCATCCGCTTGCGAGATGGAGGGGGGAGCGATCGCCCATACGGCTTACGCCAACGGCACTCCGTTTATGGTCATAAGAGCTATCTCGGATTCGGCGGACGGGGATGCGTGTATGGATTATCCCACGTTTTTACCGCTTGCGACCAAGATCTCCACAGCCCTCACCCTCGCGCTTATCGAAGAATATTAAGCGCGTTAACGCAGGATGGATTGCGGCAATTTTACGGTTTTGATCCACGGAGCATCGCAAGAGATCGCGGCGGAAATACGCTTCACGGCGTGTCAGCGTTAATTCATTAATAGAGAAAAAGCCTGCCTTAGCTGCTTCAAGCGTTTAAGACAGGCTTTTTGATTACGGAGAAGTGTTCCCTATGATATTATTCTGCCCAGAATTTATCAAGCTCGGCTCGCAGATCCTTGGCATCTGATACGTATTGCATTCCTTCCCAAAGGGTAGGGATGCTCTTTTTGTATATAGGGTCGGCAAACCTATCGTCGATAAGTACGATGACGCCTTTATCATCCTCGCGCCTTATCACTCTGCCCGCCGCCTGGAAAACTCTGTTCATTCCGGGATAAATGTAGGCGTACTGCTTGCCCGCCTCGTATTTCTCCTCGAAGTAGTCGGCGATAGCCTCTCTCTCGTAGGATAGGGTGGGCATACCGATGCCGATAACCACCGCGCCGATAAGGCTGTCTCCCGCAAGGTCTATACCCTCGGAATATATACCGCCCATGACGCAGAAGCCCACGAGATACGTGCCCGAATCGGCAGAAAACGCGGATAGGAAGTCCGCCTTTTCCTTCGTGCTCATATTCTTTGTCTGGAGCAGGCATTTTATTTTCGGATATTTTGCGCTGAACTCGCGGTACAGAGCCTCCGCGTACTCAAAGGACGGCGCGAAGACCATGTAGTGACCGCGCTTTGCCGACATGGTCGCCGCAACTACGCGGCATACCGCGGGGAGCGTGCGTGATCTTTCCGAGTAGCGTATGCTTATCCTGTCCATGATGGATACCGACAGCTGCGCGGGGTCGAAGGGGGAGTCTACCTCGAGCACGTCCGCGCATGAGTCGGCGGAAAGGACGGATCTGTAATAATTCAGAGGCGATAGTGTTGCGGAGAAGAATACCGCGCCCGAGCCCTTTGATACGCGCTTTTGTATCTCTGCCGAGGCGTCTATGCACAGCACCTTGACACAGAGCGCGCCCTTTTGATAAAACATCAGGAGGCGATACCCCGTGTCAAAGCATTCGAGGCTTTTTGCCATCTTTTTCACCTTATATAACAGGTCGCGTACGGCTTTCAGGCGGGCGGCGCGCTCATTATCGCGCGAGCGGATATTCAATTGCTCCTCGTCCTCGAGAGCGCCTTGCAGGTGAGAGATTATCGAAAACAGGTCGCCCGGCACGTAGGATAGGTGCGATGCGCCAACGTCGTCTCCGTCCTCATCTTTCCTCATCTCATCCTTAAGGAATGGCATAAAGAGATCAAGCAAAGCCTCCTTCGCCTTTGGCAGCTCCTCGCGGAGCTTTGACAGCGCGCCGAGAGATCCCGAGCAGAGCAGGGCGTCTATATCGGATACGGATAGCTCTGACGAGTACATTTCGCGTCCTCTGTCAACGAGGTTGTGCGCCTCGTCGATAAGAAAGGCGTATCGCCCCCCATTCGTGAAGAAGCGGCGGATATATACGACCGGATCAAAAAGGTAGTTGAAGTCGCAGATTACGACGTCGCACAGCTCGGAGTATGCGAGCTCGAGCTCATAAGGGCATACCGTGTACAGTTTTGCTATATCTTTAAGGTCGTCTATTCCGATAACGCATTTACCGAGCGAGTGCACCGCCATGACCGCCTCCGCAAGCTTGTTGCACTTAGCCAGCTCGCACGACGTGATGCTTTCGCGGCATACTAAGCGGCACGGACAGCTTTTCTCCTTAGAGGAGAGGATCATTGCCTTGATTTTAACTCCGCCGTTTGCGAACAGCTCGAGACAGTCCTTTGCGGCATCCGCCGTCGTGCCCTTGGGCGTCAGGTAGAAGACCTTGTCGCATTTCTCCTCGCCCAGAGCCTTGATGGCAGGGTAAATGACCGATACAGTCTTGCCCGTACCGGTTGGAGCGCAGGCAAAGAGCGTGTTTCCCCTGACAAGCGCCTTGTAGGCGCGCCTTATGAATTCGTCCTGACCCTCGCGCACGTCCTTGTACGGAAAGCGCATAGCCTTCATCGACGGCAGCCTTTCGGTGACTCGTTCTATCTCGGGCGCCGCGTATATCGATACCGCCCCCGCGCATTTGTCGAAGAATGAGTCGAGCGTCCTTCTGTCCGCCTTTTCCTCCGCGGTCTCGCTTTCTCCGCTGGCCTCATTTATGTATATGATCTTCAGCGTCACAGCATCAAGATTTTGCCTGTCCGCGAGTATTTTCCCCAGCACGAAGCACTCGCCCCGCGCCTCCGCTACTTCTTCCTTTTTTGCGCCCTTGGTGCTACCCGTGACGCTTTTTACAAGGGTTATCTCTCCGTTTTCTATATGATCGGCATATCCAAATACGCGGTAGTCTGTGCCGTCCTCGGAAAAGTCGAGCTCCAGCCTTTGACCGTTTGTCATACCGAGCGACGCGAGCACTCCCCGCGACGCGCCAAAGAGCTCCGGCTCACACTCGTCCGTCGGCAGAGTGGGGGATATTCTCCGTCTGGCGATGGATACGAATTCGCCAAGAGTCAGCAGTATTCTGTTTTCACTTGCTATAAGCTTCATACCCACCTCCGTGTCTGTTTTTATAAGTATATTTTACTATAATTTAAAAGTAAAGTCAACACCGCCTATAAGCTTTTTAAAAATGAGTCGAGCAGGCGGGATTTTGTTTCCAGCCATCCTATTTCGCCCGCCGTGACGTATTCGTAACCGCCGGAGTAGCCCTTGAGTCCGATCACGGGGAGCGTGGATAGCTTCAAGAGCGCTTCGATAACGCCCGCCGCCGTCAGATTATCCTTCAGGCTTATCATCACCGAAACAGTAAATAGCATACACACGGTGGAGGGGATAAGCTTTAAAAGCATACGCGCGATGCGGCTGCTCTCGGGATTCTTGAGCTCGCTCACGCTCGCCCTTTCCGATGAGAGCAGACTTGCCGCGTTCAGCTCCGAGCGCCTAATTCTTTTAACACGCCTGAGATCTGAGCGCGCCTTTTTTGACATTTGCTCGCCGCGAAGATAGCTCTCGTATTCCTCGTCTGTATAGCCGAGTGAGAATAGCAGGTTGCTCCTTCTGTACTCCAGCTCGGCGTTTCGGTAATCAAGACAAAAGCTTCGAAGGCGGGATATATCACAGCCCTTTATGCTGTCCTTCAGCTTGGTGTATTTATCGCTTGCCGCCTTGTATTCATCACTCTCGCGCCCCAGCTTCTCCCCAGCGTCCTCAAGCGAGAAATACATAATGTAAGAGGCGATAAGCATCATAATGAGCGTGGAGGTAAAGCTCTCGCTGCTTATGTCCGAGAAGGTGATCTCGGTAAAGGATACGAGCGCGGTTACCGCGAGCGTGATGAGCGCGACCGTCTTGCCGACGTTGGCTATCAGGAGGGAATATCCCTTCTTTACGAGAGCTCCCGAGCTGATGATCCCTATATCAAGTCCGTCCTTCATCTTCGTTACCGTCCTTCTCATATTTTTTTGCCAGCCTGAAGAAGATCGAGCCTATGAGATTGGTGATGAATCCCACAAATGAGATGACGGTCATCTCGTCGGCTATCTTTGACAGAAGCAGAAACGCCGCAAAGGAGATGAACCACATAAGCGGAGCTGACGGAGATCGCATGGTGCGCTTCATATGCTTATAGAGCGGCACCAGCGCCGCGCATACGAGCAGTAGGCTAAGACCGGAGAGTATGCTCGCGTCCTCCCTGGCTATCCACAGAGGAAAGTAGGAGAAAATCGCCACGCCCACGGGGATAATGCTGATCGCCATGCCGAGAGAGAAGAATAAAAGCCGTCTTGTCAGGTTATTTTTCATCGGCATTTTGGGCGACTGCCTCCTTCATTTTCGCTATGCGCTCGCCGACGGCATCCTTCTGGTACTGAGGGAGCGCCGAGGACATAAAGACGTCGTAGAGCATATCTATCTGCGCGTCCACGACCAGCTTCAGCTGTTTGCTCTCTATCCTTGCGCGGCTTTCGTTTTCGAGGCTTGCTTTAAGCGAGCCGTCGAGGGAGTCTATTCTTTTTGCCAACGAGTCAAGCAGCTCGTGCGCGGCAAGAAGCCTTTGATCTATGCTCTCGCCGATCTCGGAGCTTTTTTGCGCGGTCTCATTGGTATTTTCCTTTATTTTCGTTACTGCGTTGCCTATTGTTACGAGAGATCTCTCCACGAGAGGCAGCAGCCCCTTCTTGTAAGCGAATGCCAGTGCGAGCGAGCCGGCAAGGGTCATAGCGCACAGTATTTCGCTTGTGTACGCGGATATTTCTTCATATACCGCGGTGAAAAAGTTTTCCTCGTCGGTCTCCGCTGCGGTGACGGCGGCGTTAGCGCCTTCCTCCGCGGATGCGTGCACTGCAGTCGCCGCGACGAGCACGACGAGCGTAATGAGCGCGGCTAAGTATTTGAGCTTGTTTTTCATTTTTCCTTCCTTTCAAAAATTGAAGATGTTGTGACCTTGGCACAGAGTCTCGAGGCGGGCGATTCTTTCCTCAAGAGCGTCCCGATCCTTTTCGAGATCGTAGCATCTAAGGATAAGCCTTCTTAATACCGCCTCGTCCGTCTTTGGCAGAGATACGCTGCGTCCGTGCTTTAAAAAGCTCTCGGCGGTATATACGCCGATCTCGCACTCAAGTTTCGGCTGATATTCTCCGTCGGGCAGAGCGTTGAGCGGTATCTCGGCGTCGCCGTTTTTTACCGTGAAGACAGCCCCTCCGAGATCTACCGCGCCGCTGCATTCCGGCTTGAAGGTGAGCAGAAGAGTGTCGGAGCTATCCTGTGAAATCCTCTCCCACTCGCCGACCCCGTGGTGAATTATGTAGGATATTTTCATTCGGCCGCCTCCTTTGCCTCTAACTTTGCCAGCTGCTTCTTCAGACCGTCTATCTCGCCGTATATCGTGATCATATGTGCGAGCAGGCTCTTGCCGAAGAAGCTGAAGTAGGTGGCGAGCTCTCCCGTGCGCACGTCCTCAAACAGCGTGTGCAGGGTATGTCCGTCCTTGATTCCCGTCGGTATAGCCGCGGCCAGTGAGTTCTCACCTAAGTCCGTGACGTCGCTTAAAAGCTCGTTGTAGCGCTCGACGATGTAGAGGGGAAGCTTATCAAACGCTTCTTTCATCTCGGCTGCTCCGTACCCCTTGCCTCCAAGCGACCTCGGCGCTGTCGGACGCGAGGGCAGGGAGGAGATCATGATGTCTCTGACGTCGGAATTGTAAATTTTCTTTGCTTTCATTTTCGGTCCTTTCTCATAGCGCGTCAGCGCTTTTTAGACGTTGTTTTTTATCTTGCCCTTTATTACGTATCGGTAGCTTATCGACCAGACTGACATGGGGGATGAAAAGCGCTTCGAGGTGAGGATTATCTGCTTTTCTATCCATCGCTTCTCCTTCTCGGGCAGGGCTATCGAGGCGTATTTCGATACGCGCCACGGAGCGCTAAGAAAATCAAAGTTCTCAAAGCTGCCGTCTGAGCAGGGCAGGCTGCCGACGAACACGGGGTCGCCGTTATCGGTCACGACCTCGCAATCTACGGAGTCTGAGAAATAGCTCTTCGCCTTTATCACGAGCGACTTCTTCACCGAGTTTTTGGTGAGATGCGGTATTCCGCAATCGTCAAACGCGGTTTTGATAACGTATTTCGGCGCGTGACCGGCAAAGCTGTAAAAGAGCGGATGTAGCCGGGTTCCCATGATAGCCGAGTATTCGTCTTCGTCGTATTCGCTTGATGACCTTACCGACTCCGGCGCGACTCCGCGCATATCGTTGTTAAATACGCAGACGTGACCGTCATCCGTTGCGAAAAACAGAAGCTTGCCATGGGAGATAAAGACTGTCGCGGGGAAGAATTCTCCGCCGTCCTTTTCCTCGGTGGGCTCGACGCTGTATTTTACGTCTCCCACAGGGACGTAGTAGTAGAGGATCCCGTCCCCGTCCGCCTCGCTGTATACCTCTGCCGAGTCTGCCGCCTCGCCCACGAGCGTGGGGTGAGCCACTGTGTCGGCAGGGGTGTCGGCAGAGTACCTGTATACCACGCCGTCGCCGGTATAGGCGCCGATGTCGGTTGCCAGGAACCACTCGTACTCGCGTGAGCCCGCGGGGTGGGAGAAGGTAGCCCGCGAGTCTGCCAAGAAGATCCTTCCGCCTATTCCTACCGCGAGATATCCGAGCCATTCGCAGAGATGCGCCTTGGATAAATCCTCTTTAAGTAAACTGTAATTTACATTATGCGACCTGCAAACGACGTTTCTCTGATAGTTGATATTCTCACTGTTGAGCGCCATAAGTCCTTCGCCGGTGAGAAATACAGGGTCGTCGAGGAAGGAGACCGCACCGCCGACGGAGCAGATGCCAGAGTGGACGTACGCTACCGGGTAGATGGTGTTGAGCGTATCAAGATCGGTGCTTTCCTTTTTGTGATAGAAGATACTGCCAGAGCCGTCGTCACCCTCCTTGAACACTGCCAGCATATCTCTTACGGCAAGCACGGATTTCACCTTGTAGCTTCCAACTCCGTCGTTAAAGTAATTATATCTGCCGACGTATAATGCGTCGTCGCGCCCCGGCTTTGCTCTTTCGGTGTAGAACACGGTGTTGGGGAAGCTGGGATTGCCCGAGAAGAATATTCTTCCGTCAAACACCTCGGCGATAGTGCAGTTTACTATCGCCAGATACGGCGAAGCGTCCGAAAGAGTTGTCATATCCGCCGCCCAATCAGAGCTCAGGGACATCAGACTGCCGCTGATCACTACCTTTATTCCCGTGGCATCGGCGAGGCTCGGGAAGGTGAGCGTGACGGTTTCAAAGAACACTCCGTTGTCCGTCGCTCCGTACTCTACCTCCTTGCCGTCAACGGTAACGGAGATTATCCACTCTACCTCGTCGTGAAACGGGAGTGAAATTTTTACGGCTTCGTATCTTGAGTTGCAGCTCACGCTCCTCTCGGTTATTACCGTCGCTCCGTCGATCTTGATAAGCTCGGATTCACCGAGGGCGTAGTTGATTTTTGAAAGTGACGTGCAGCCCGAGAATGCGGCGTCTCCAACGTGAGTCAGCGATGCTCCCAGGTAGAGCGCGCTTAGTGCTGAGCAGTCCGAGAACGCATGATCCGAAAGATGCGTCAGGGTACTTGGCGTTACCGCCGTCCTGAGCGACGAGCAGCCGGAAAAGGCGTACGAGCCTATTTTTATAATTCCGTCCGGAATATACACGGCGGTGATGGCGGTGTTCGCCGAGAAGGCGTAATCGTCCACCGATACCACCTTGTACTGAACGCCGGAAATGTTTACGTATGCGGGAAGGTATATCTCTCCGGACACGCCGCTCTCTACACCCTTGACCGCGCAGTATCTGAGATACGGATCCGTTACGCTGAACTTTATACCCTTGGAAAAAAAGAGATGTGAGCTCGGATCAGCTATATAGAACTCCTCCTTGAAATCGGGGATAAGAAGGTTCCTTTCTTCGTATGCTTCTCCCGATACGTAGGTGGTAGGTACGTACGGATAAGCTCCGCTGTCACCGACCAATCTGCACGTTCCGTCCTCGCTTATCTGCAGTATTCTTTTTGTGTCCATGACGTAAAAGTAGCGTCCGTATTCAAAGCCGAAGCTCTTGTTATCCTCAATTGAGGATATGACCTCGCCTACCGTATCCTCGGCGTAAATATCCGACACGGGGTGGCGTATAAGCTCGTTTCCGACGTGCACGAGTATGTGATCCTCGCCGCCGGATGGGGAACGCTGATAGTACAGGGCGTGTATAGCCTTTCCGTAGTGGGCAAAGCATCTGAAGCCCGGTATGCTCTCTATGACCTCCGCTCCGTCGCCGTCGTAATCTCTGTACATGTTTTGCGAATACGCAAGCCTTTTGCCCGAGGAAGTTAAGGAGCTGGCGTTAAGCTCCACTCCGCGGAAATTGTTGTATGTGTGAGTGTATTCCGATGTGGAATAGATGAGGTTTTTGTATGTATTTGCCATTACGCCCACCCGTTGACACGGTACTCCGTGTCGATCTTGTTCGTGGAATATCTCTTTACGTTTGCTGCCATATCCCTATATAAGCTCATATAGTACTGCGCCTTTGCCGAGTCGTCGTCCAGCCACATAAACGATGCGGTAAGCAGCGGAAGCATGGGCGCGCATTCCTCGGATACGTCAACGCCGGAGTTGGGATTTTCTGCGTTTATCGCACTTGGCTTGCGATAGTATGTCAGATACAGCTCGCCTCTGAAATTGAAGGGAGCGCGTATTCTTCCGTCCGTCAGCACTACCGAATCGACGGGATCGCCGTTTTTGTCGCGGGGCTGATCGAAGAAAGCGCGGAAGTCGTCGCAGTAATCCTCGGGGGAGAGCTCCCTATATGCTGAATACTCCGGGATGTCCAGCAGGCTGTTGCCGGTGATGTCGTCGAATACCGCGAGATTGCTCACGGTGAAGTAGTAATCTCCCGAGAGCGTTATAGTTCCTTCGCCTGAAACGAACTGCTTGGTCAGCTGTCCGTCCATAGAAAGCGGCACGGCGCTTCCTCCCGTGCTGTCTCTGATCGTACACGTGCCCTTACCGCTTGAGCGGAAGGATACCGATCTTCCGAAGAAGGGGATGGTTATAGTGCTTCCCGACGGATGCTCGATAAAATCTCTTACAAGATTGACTCTCGGCCCTCTGAATGACAGTATCGCGGTCTTGGTCACGGGTCTGTCGGTGTATATGAGCGAAAGGGCGCGGTTAGCAGAGGCTATGAAGCATTCCTCATCCTCGACGTAGCTTTCAAATCCAAGACGCGCCACGTCATTTTTTAATTCGTTAAGTGTCATATACGGTCCTTTCTGTATAATTTCCAAAGTGCGGGCTTCGGACGCTAAGGCGCATGCTTAGCCCGCACCCGTGGGAAATCAGATATTAGAGCTGAGTAGCGGTGTCGTGAGCCGCGGCGGAGTCTACCGCGAGGAGAATGTGCTTGTAGGAGCCGAAGCCTACGCCAAAGCGGCATCTGCCGTTCCAATAATAGTTGCCGGTGTGGTTATCTACCCAGTTGGATACGGTGAGCGGGATCCTGTTGAAGAACATATTTCCGGCAAGATTCTTGTTAGCCTCGCTCGACATGATCATGAGTCTGTTGTCGTCGGGCTGCCAGTTGGGAAGTATGATCACGTTCCAGTTACCGTAGTGAAGGTTGATGTCGTTGTAGCCGTTGCCGAGCGCGCCGTCTGAGCCGCATACCTTCTTGACTATCTGTTCGATCTTAGGCTTGTTGCCGGGAAGAATAATCGTATCCGCGGTATATCCGAGCGCTTCGCCGTTTTCGTCCTTGACGTTTCTGAGCTTGACGGAGAGCGCCGCAAGCGCTTCCTCAAAGGCAGCCGTGGAGCTGACTCTCGCTTCCGCGTCGCCGGTCGAGAAGATATCGCCCCAGAAGAAGTTGGACTGAGTGCCGCTTACACCCGAGCCGCCGCCCCACGCATGAGAGGACGAGAACAGGGGCTGCGCATCCGAGGTAGTAAGGTCGATCTCCGAGCCCGCGAAGGTGCAGGAGCTCTGGGTAGCGTTAACGAGAGCCGCCTCGCAGAGCTTGTTCATGGTCTTATAGTAGGCTCTTGTGAAGTTTTCCGCTCTGCGCTTTGCGTCTATCGCCAGACCGTAGTTGCAGTCCTCTACCATTTCGGCTGTGACTATAAACTCCTTCATGTACTGGACGTGCTCGATGAATTTTGTGCCGGTCTCGGACACGGTATCGCTCTCGGCGCCGCTGCCCTCGATTACGGATTTGAAGATGCCAAACTCGTTCTGAGTTACGATCGTCTCTCCGAACTTATTACTCTTTTCTACGTTAAAGAGCCAGTCGCGTATGCCCCCCTTCTTGCTGAGTATGTCGCTCTCATTTTCGATCACCATCTTGATAGGGAGCTGGATCTTGCCGAAGGCGGCGTTGTTTACGTTTGAATTTTTAGAATAAATTATCATCTTTATCTCCTTTTATTTTATTTGCGGAATCGTACGTACACGAAGCTCTTGTCGTCCTCTATTCCGAGCACGGTGCCCTTTCCGCTTGAATTGTAGGTCACTGAATCCATTTTATATTTGTTGGTAGCGAGACCTACGCTCATTCCCATGGTCGGAGTCATGCTTCCAACGTATTCTACCTTGAATACCATATCCTCGGTCACGACGATAACGTCGATCTTGTCTGATGTGACGTCCTCGTTGCCCGAGAGGGAAATGTATTCGGGAACGCCGGTATTCGTCGGTGAGTTCAGTCCGCTGCTTGTGTTCGACAAGGCGCAGCCGCGTCCTATAACGGCAGATTCGTTATACTTCAACCTGACGATTTCGCATTGGCTGTTTCCGTTTAATACTTTTACAAGTCTGAACAATTTTGTATTCCTTTCTTTTTTACTTTGTAACCCTTTTGTATAGGCGTTGGAGCTCCGAGTCGTTCATATCGGGGAACAGCTCTCGTGCTGTCGCGAGCTCAAATTGCGACATCATGCCCGTCTGGGAAGCCGCGCTTCTTCCGTGCGCGCTTCTGAGGTGCGAGCGAGTATCCTGGGTTCTTCTTTTTGCGGTAGCCATATAAGCCTCCGCCGGGGAGAGACCGAGGTCTCTGAGAGCCGCGTAGCGCAGAGGATTATGCAGCTCTGTGATGTCGGAAATGCCCTTGAGCTCGGGAAATTCTGACTTGAGAGCGGCAACGTCGCTCGCGATAAGCGCTTCGTAGTCCGTTACGGGCTCGGAGGGCTCATCCCGATACGGCGCGGACGCCTCTGCCTCTATATCTCCGTTGGCTGCGACGTCCTCGGATTTTGCGTCCTCTGCGTCGATTGCCTCGTTTTCGTTTACCTCGTATAAAGCATCCATTATGCCTTACCTCCTCTGATCCTGAGGTCGCCCTCGCTCTTGATGACTCTGCACTTGGGCTGGTCCTGAGGCTTGACAGGCGCGGTTATCTTGCCCATGCCGAGATTGCGGTAAGGTACGCTCTTGTCAGTGATATTCTTGGATTTGTTGTTCATGATTTCTTCCTTTCTTTGGTGTTATGGGATGTTTAGTTGGATCTTTGCTCGAGATATTCGAGGTATTCCTCGGATATATTGCCGTAATATTTGAGCAATTCATCTATCTCATCTGCAAAGCCGGAGGCGTCCTCCTCGGATACGCCCATTTTCAGCGCGAGAGCTTTTGCGCCGTCCTTGTCAAGTCCGAGACTTACGGTTTGCCGGAGTATGTTATTGAACACTCTTTGCTTCGTTATCTCGTATGCGCTCTGACCGACCGATACGGCATCCTCGTGTGACAGACCGGCGCTTAGTCCGTAGGCTACAGCCGTGCCGAGATCAACGACGTCGTTGTTGATCAGGTGTGACATAACGCTGTTCTTTACCGAGGCTTGCTTATCCTGATACTTCTCAAGGTAGCTTGCGTATGAGCCTCTTGATTTTGCCTCGCTATCGGCATATGAGGCTTTTAGCGAGCTTTCACCGGATTCAAAGCTTTTCTTTGCCAGAGAGTCAATATATTCGGCATAACCGCTGTTTTGTAAACCTTTGTTGCTGATCTTGCGGTCATTGGCACCGTAAGTTGACAACTCTCGCTTTGACGAAGCGTAAAGTGAGCTTACCGCGTCGGAATAACTCTTTGATGATGCCAGACCGTTTTTATGCTTGTATATATCGTAGGAGTCGGGCTCGTTTTGCACCGTTTTTCCGCTGAGATATTTCTTCACGAGCTCCTCGAGTGTAGCTGCCTTTGTCAAAAGCCTTCACCTCCCGTCGTTATCCGCATATCCGAAAAATATTCCACGTTTTCTCTGGCGTGCGGATAATGCGCCCGCTCCTGACACTGCCAATAGCGGAGCAGGGTCGCGGGGCTTGAGGGGTCTCCAAGGGTTCCCGCCTTCAGATTTTCGAGATTTCTTTGCCACAACGATTCCCTCTGATATTCGTTTGCGCTGTTAAGATCTACGGTGAACAGATAGGCATCGTCGTAAAAGTACTTATTGCGTATGGGATCAAACTCGATAAAGTCGTATCTTGAGAACTCCGATTCGTGTATTCTTCCGTAGGCGTCCTTGTAGGATAGAGTTCTTGGCTCATCGGCAAAGGCAAGATAGAGCGCGAATATGATCCTATCCATTCTCGCGTAAGCGGTGTGCTTCATCTTTTTCTTTGACTCGAGCCTTCCCGACGCCTGGTTGATCCTTAACTGCTTTGCGTATCCGGATTCTGCGTACGCGCCCGTATCAACGCCTTGGAACGCATCTGATATTCCGATGACTCGCTTTGCGTGGTCGTAGAGCCTTTCCGCCTCGGCTATATCCTGTGATATGTCCGGGGTCGTGTCAACCTTTCCGTATTGCGCGGCGCTTTCTCCGGGCTTCATCTTGATGACCTGACCGAATACCGAATTGTTTAAGGATATGCTTGCATCCTCCGGCACGATAGGCGTGATGCCTGCGCGGAGCAGCTTTTTGAGTATTCTTGACTCCACCTTGTTTATAGCCTGCTGCTCGGGTCGTATGTAGTCACAGTCCGATTGACCGAATAGCTTTTTCTCCGCTGAGGTGTTCTTCCTTATAACTATGGGGAACATACGCGGTACGTAATAAGGGATATCAACGTCGGTGCCTTTTAAGCTATCAGGACCTGCGAGGTTAAGCGATGTGAAAACGCGCTCGGATTCTACGTCCTCCGTGGTTATTCTTTTCTTTCCGCAACGGCAGAGCTCCTCGTCCTCCTTACAGCCGAGGCAGATCCTTTTCTTCCTCATGTAGTATCTCGGCAGGTCGGAAAGAGTAAGACTTCCCGAGAAGATAAATCTTCCGATCTCGCCGTCCTCGTCACGATAGAAGCATGTGATGACCCTTACGGTATCCGACGCATCCACTCCGCCGTCATACTCGTATTCGAAGTCGGCGAGGAAGGTCTTTTCCTCGGGTATACAGTAACGTCTCGTCAGCTCGCTCCTTGTGGTTACGAATTTGAGGAAGCAGTATTCCATATCATCGATATCGTATATATTGGGCTGCGGTATAAAGTCACACGGGGATAGGCATTCGACGCGCACGCCCCCGACCTCGCCCATATATTCGGACGTATTATCCCAGTCTATATACCATACGCTTCCGCCGTAAATGTAGGTGTATCTCTCGTCCATATCATTCATCTGCTCGAAGGGGAGTTTGCTTCTTACAGATCGGCACAGCCTTTCTATCGAGGTGGCGTTGCGGCCGCGCTTTTCGCTGTACGAGGTCGCGTCAGCCTTTGGCGAAGGGATGTGTGAGCTGACCTGGCTCTCGACTATTTCGTATGTGATGTTTCTGACGGTAATTGCCGCCTCATCCGAGCCGTCGATCTCGCTTGAGCCCTTGTATTGCTTCATGGCGCGGTCGAAGTCCTCGAGATTTTGGGCGTATGAGTTTGCGGCGCATTGAAAAAGAGCTTTGAAGAACTCCAGCTTCAGCGCCTCGTTTTTATTTTCAATTCTCACTGCGGTTCTCCGTATTTTCGTTTGAGATATTTTTTACCGCCCTCGTCTGCCGCGTCGTAATCTTCCCACATATCTCTTGTCCAATGAGAGCGTTTTTTCACAGCTTTTTCTTCATTCGGGCGCGTGTGGAAGATCGCGAATCCGCGCAGCGCGTCGGGGGCGTGCGTAATTTCGTGGGGCTCGTTAGCGCAATCAGTGGGTCTGATCTTATCTACGGTAAGGGCGGGCAGACACTTGATTATCTCACTGCAGTTTTTGAATATCCTGAGTCTTGCTCCGCCTACCGTGTCGCATAAAAGCTCCTTTATGGCGAGCCATCCGCACTCTCTGTCGTTCGAGGTCTTGGTGAACGTCACGCCAAATTCGTGAAAGAGGCTCGCCTTCGTTTTGCCGGACTCCTGCGTTCTTGAAAATAGATCGGGCGGCGCTAAAGTAGCGTATACGTCCTCGCCGGCGGGTGTTCTGTCTGTTATCGCCCGCGCTGCTGAGCTGATGGGAAGGCCCGATTCGCAGTATTCTCGGTATACGAAGGCGCGTCCGTCGTGAGAAACGGCTATCCAGAGGACTGCCAGACGGTCAAGACCGTAATCGACAGTTCTGTATTTTCTCCATGACGGAGGTATTTCAAAGGGCTCGCACACGTGCTTCTCCGTAGAGAATTCCGTAAAGTACTGTCCTTCAAAAATATTCCAGTCGCCATAGAGCAGCGCCTTTTTCTCCCTTTCGGGTAAAGCCTCAAGCCTTAAGCGATAGCTTGGGTCGCGCTTGCTTAAGAAGTCGTTGTCGCTAAGCAGAGAAGGGAGAAATACGCGCGTCATCTCTCCCTCGCCGATGAAGCTTTCGCCGCTCGGAGCAGGGTCAACGAACCTCGTTTTTACCCAGGAATGCCCCACGCCGCCCGGGTTAGTCGAGGATTTTATCTGTTTTGGGAAGGCGTTTGCGCCTCTGACTCTTGAAATGAGATATACGTATTGCATCTCCGTGAAGTGCGTCAGCTCGTCGAAGCGTATGCAGTCGTACTCCGCGCTCTGATACTGATAAACGTCGTTCTCGTTGGCGCAGTAGCCGAAGTCTATGCACGAGCCGTTTTTAAAGCGCCCCGTGTGACTTGACGAGTTGAAGGAGTATATCTCTCTTGGATAAAGACCGAGGCTCGTCCGTATCAGCGACTTATCTAGCTCGGCGAAGGTGCGTCTGAGTATGAGCTGCTTTGATCCGGGATATTTCAGGGCGAACAAGAGAGCGTCTACGATCTGACCGTAGGATTTTCCGCCGCCGGCAGCCCCGCCGAACAGCACCTCGTTTTCTCTTGCGTCAATAAACTGCTTCTGCTTTTTCGTTACCTTTAAATCAAGTCTCGTCGCCTACCACCTCCAGAGTCACCTTTATTTCCTTATCCTCGTCCGTGACCTTGGCGTCGCCCATGCCGTACTCCGAATTCAGAATGAACCTGGTGAATGATGAGTCAAACCGTTTTACCAGCCCATTGTCAATCAGATAATCTCTGCGGATCTCGCTGCACTCTTGGTAAGCCCTCTCGAATTCACCGTGTCCTCTGTATCTCTCGATGTCGCTGAGCGTCGCGCCTATGCTTCTTGCGAATTTTGAGAAGCTGGGAGCTCCGGGTCCGTCGTAGCCAAGGAAAAAGGTGTATAGCCTGCGCGGAAGGTCGCTTGCGTATTTTGAACTGTTTTTCTTCATTATGCCACATCCTTCCCGCCGATGTCTTTTGGGCTATATATCGCCCGCTCAGTCACCCGCCGTTCATGACTCGGCGGTGGGGATCTCCCTCATCGGCAAGACCATTATACCTCACCCCGTGTGAAAAGTAAGTATGATACCATTCCAAAAAAACGGCAGGGAGATATCCTTGCCGTTGGTGAAATGATACAAAAAACGGGGTGCATAAGGGGGTCGGAAATCGGTACGGTGAAAAAGTGCTCTTTTTTGAGGGGCGTACGACTGTTTTGAACGGCAAAAAAGAGCAAGCACAAGGCGTTAATGACCTCATTCTTGCTCTGTTTTTCGTATTCGTCCGCGAGCTCTTTACATTACCAGCTCGTATAGCTCGAGCAGCTCCTCCTCGATCCTTGCCTTTTCCTCCTCGATCTCTGCCGCTCTTAAATAGTTTGACGCCGCCTCGCCGAACAGCTCGCCCTCAAGCTCGGCGAGCTTTGCCTCAAGCTCGGGTATCCTTTCCTTCGCCTTTTCTCTGCGTCTTTCCTCGCTTCGCCGCTTGGCGTTCTCGCGTTTCCTTTCCTCGTAGTCTGCTTTGCTGTCCGAGCTTTTTACCGCGGCGCTTACCGCGTCATTTCTTTCCTTGATTATCTGACGCATACGCATGTATTCGGTAAACGCGTCATCGTAGGATTCGAGCTCGTAGTCGCGCATGCCCTTGTCGCCGGTAGGGTCGAGCTCTATGATCCTCGTCGCTACCTTGTTGATAAAGTATCTGTCGTGTGATACCGCTATGATAGTACCGGGAAAGGCGATAAGCGCGCTTTCAAGCGCTTCGCACGATCCGATATCAAGGTGGTTGGTCGGCTCGTCCATTATGAGCAGGTTTACCTTTTTCAGTATGAGCTTCGCCAGCGTGAGCCTCGCGCGCTCTCCGCCCGACAGCGTGGATATCCGCTTGTCGATATCATCCGCTCCGAAAAGGAAAAGGGCGAGCGTGCTTCTGAGCTCCAGATCCTTCTTTTCGGGATATTCGTCGTGCATCTCTTCAAATACGGTCTTCGCGTCGTTAAGTCCTCTGTTCTCCTGATCGTAGTAGCCGATCTTTATATTGTAGCCGAGCGTGATGCGCCCCGCCTTGGGTACGAGCATCGAGTTCATCAGCTTCATAAGCGTGGATTTTCCCGAGCCGTTAGGGCCGAGAAACATCACTCGCTCGTCTTTTCTTATAAGGAAGGAAAGATTTTTGATCAGGGGCTTTGCTCCGTAATCAAATGCAAGATCCTTGACCTCCATAACGTCTCCCGCGCTCTCCTCCTCGGCGGTAAATCTCACACGGATATCCTTCGGCGCCTTAGGCGCAAGCTCTACGAGCTCCATTCTGGCGAGCTGCTTTTCCTTCGAGCGTATGGTGACGAAGTTGTGCTCGCGGTTGCACCTGCGCTGGAACTCTATATTTGCTTTGATACGCGCGATCTCCTTTTGCTGCTCCTTGTATCTCTTTTCCAGAGACGCGGCATCTGCCTCCTGTTGCTCGCGGCACTGTGAATAAGAGCCGTGGAACAGCTTTGCCTTCGCGTACTGTATGTGCAGGGTCTTGTTGGTCGTGCGGTCAAGGAAGTATCTGTCGTGCGAGATTATCAGCACGGTCTTTTTGTATGATCCGATAAAGCCCTCGAGCCATTCGAGAGCGTCTATATCAAGGTGGTTGGTCGGTTCATCGAGCATTAATATGTCGGGCTCGGTTGCGAGCAGTCTTGCGAGCGCGAGGCGCGTATACTGACCGCCCGATAACGTGCGTATCCTCTGGTTGATGAGCGATTCCTCAAACCCGAGGCGCATCAGCATGCCGCGGCAGCGGGAGCGGAACTCAAGACCTCCGCGCTCGCGGAAGACGCGATTTTGCTCGTTTAGCTTATCTGTAAGGTCTGCGACTGACGCGTGGTCGCTCTTGTTTGCCGCTTGGGCGAGCAGGGTCTCCGTTCTTGCTATGGCTGATTCGAGCTCTAAAAGCTCCGGGAATGCCGTGTACATATATTCGAGGCAGGTTACCTCGCCGGGCAGGGCGGTGAGGTCAGGATTCTGCTCGAGCATACCTACGGTGTGTCCCTTTTGAATATATACCGCGCCTGAGTCAGCTTCGTTTACTCCCGCGATGATGCGAAAGAGCGAGGTCTTGCCGGCGCCGTTTACTCCGATTATTCCGACTCTGTCGCCATCGTTTACCGCGAAGGATATGTCCTTCAGTATTACGTCGGTGCCGTATGCGAGCGAGACGTTCTCTGTGGAAAGTGCAATCATTATATCTCCTTAACGCGCGCTTGGCGCGCCGTATCTTATGAAAGAATGGTCTTTTTTAAAAAATCCTGCTATAATTGTAGCATTTTTCATCTCTTATGTCAATACGTGCCGCTATCCTCGCAACCTGATCCGTGAAAACGCATATATTCGTTATGTGTGAATAAATATTCATTCGATAGCGAATAAATGCATTTGCGATCTTAAAATATTTTCTGCGTGTACGCCTGAAAAAGTACTTTAAAATACTCAAAATATCTTAAGATTTGTTCGTTTTGCACAATTTGTTGCACTGAAAATACCGTTATGAATAAAAATGCAACAAAAATGAATTTATTTCCAAAAAAGTGTTGACTTTATGCATAATGGGGTGTATAATAATCACGTTCCAAAAAAACGGGGGTACATTCTCCCACCAAAAAGAAAGAAGGAAAAACAAATGAAAAAGATCATCTCTCTAATTCTTGCCCTTGCGATGTGCGTTGGCTGTGTATTCGCGATGGTTTCTTGTAACTGGAAAAAGGAAGACGACAGCCTTTCTGCTGCTTACGATAAGGCTCTGGCGGAAATCGACTACGATCCTTCTCAGTATACTGAGACCCTTGTAGTTGCTATGTCTCCCGATTTCGCTCCCATGGAATTCTATGACACCGCTAAGTCCGGCGATGACGCGATCGTAGGCTTTGACGTTATTCTCGCTACTTATATAGCGAAAGAGCTTGGCATGAAGCTTGTTATAGATCCTATGTCGTTCGACGCTTCTATGGCTGCTGTTACCTCCGGTAATGCCGATCTTGCTATCTCCGGCTTCTCCTGGACTGCGGAGCGCGCTGAGACCTTCCTTATCTCCGACTACTATGTAGCGGGTGAAAACGAGACCGAGCAGATACTTATCACTACTAAGGATAAGGCTAATGAGATCACCTCGGGCAAGACGGACTTTTCCGGTCTTAAAATAGGCGCTCAGGGCGGATCGCTTCAGCAGCTTCTTGTTGAAGAACAGCTTGTTCCCAAGGGCGCGACTCTCGAGCTTTACGATAATATCAACGTTGCCGCTACCGCGCTTACTACCGGAGATATTGACGCTCTCGCTGTTGCTTACGGTAACGGTGAAGCGCTCGCGAATGACACTATCGTTCTTTCCGAGTACTACTTCGAGGTAGACGAAAAATATAAGAACAACGTGATCCTTCTCAACAAGAACGACGAGGAGCTTCTTGCTAAGGTTAACGCCGCGCTCGCAAAGGCAATGGCTGCCGACGTTTACGACGGTTGGTACGAGGCTTGCCAGATTTACGCAGAGGTCAAGACTGCTGACGAGCTTGGCTACGACGACGAGGGAAATAAGATTACGGAATAAAATCAAAGAGCTGCCGTGCCTTTTTCGGTACGGCGGCTTAATTGCGTTATATGAACTGACACAAAACGGAGATAAAAATGTATTTGATCACTCTTTTTGAGGATATGGGCAAAATTTTTGTTAAGTACTGGGATTTGTTTTTAATAGAGGGTCTCAGCGCTACCATACTCCTATCACTTATGACAGTAGTATTCGGCACCGTTCTCGGCGCCGTTCTCGCGCTTGTTAAAATTGGAAAGGTAAAGGCGTTAAAGTGGATAGTAAACGCCGTGGTTGAGGTGATCCGCGGTACGCCTATGCTGCTCCAGCTTTATATAAGCACGTTCTTGATCCCGGTAATAATCCCCGCTATGAATGAGCTTGAAAACAAAAAGCTCGTTTGTATATCTATTACGTTGATATTGAATAGCGCGGCGTACGTATCGGAGATCATCCGCTCCGGTATAGAGGCGGTGGAAAAAGGACAGACCGAGGCTGCGAGAAGTCTTGGCTTGAACAGCTCGACCACTATGACCAAGATTGTTCTTCCGCAGGCGGTTAAAAATATTCTTCCTGCGCTTGGCAATGAATTTATCACGGTTATTAAAGAGACCTCTCTTGCTTCCACGTTCTACATAGGAGAGCTAATGACCACTTATCACATAATAGTAGGAAAGACGCACAACTCGCTTCCTATACTTATGATAATCGGTATAATTTACTTCATACTTAACTTTGTACTCTCCAAGGCTCTTGGTGTATTTGAAAGGAAAATGAAGACTCATGCTTAAAATTGATAACATATACAAGAACTTTGACAAGCTACAGGTTTTAAAGGGAGTTTCTACAGAGATCAAGGAGGGCGAGGTAATTTCCATAATCGGCGCTTCGGGCTCCGGAAAATCCACGCTTCTGCGCTGTATGAACTTATTGGAGGTTCCTACCTACGGCGAGGTTTGGATGGAGGGAAAGCTCCTTACGCCTGTTGACCCTTACCTTCATAAAGAGGTTATCGAGGCGTCTAATACTTACAAAAAGCTTATAGGAGAGGGAATGATGCCCGATGACGCCGTTGCTTACATAAAGACCGAGGATCTTCTCAATGAGAAATTCTCCTCCGCTGAGGGCAAGGAATACAAATCTCTTATCAAGAAGATATATGACGAAAACCATCTCGATATAAACCTCGCCAGACAAAAGATGGGCATGGTTTTTCAGCAGTTCAATCTCTTTAACAATAAGACGGTAAAGCAGAACATAATGCTCGCGCCCGTCAAAACGCGCATGGACAAAATAAACAGCGCTAAGATTTCCAACGCGGTGACCAAGTGTCTAAATGTTTTCCGCAAAGAGAAAAAGCCCCTTATAGAAATTACCGAAACCAGACAGTCTGTCGTTAAAGACGCGGAGGCGAAAGCTATCGAGCTTCTTAAACGAATAGGACTTGAGGATAAGGCGGACGTTTACCCTTCGACTCTTTCGGGCGGACAGAAGCAGCGTATAGCGATCGTGCGCGCTCTGGCTATGAACCCCGACGTTATGCTTTTTGACGAGCCTACCTCCGCTCTTGACCCCGAGATGATAGGCGAAGTTCTCGATCTTATGAAGGAGCTTGCCAAGGACGGTATGACGATGGTCATAGTCACTCACGAGATGGGCTTTGCGCGCGAGGTGTCCGACAGAGTTCTGTTCGTTGACGACGGCTATATTAAGGAAGACGGATCGCCCGAGGATGTCTTCAAGAATCCTCAGGACCCAAGACTGAAGGACTTTCTTTCCAAGGTGCTTTAATTGAAAACAAATGACACGGTTCTCGGCTTTAACCGGGTCCCGTGTCGTTTTTTGGAGAAATATTATGGATAAAAGCAAGAAAATCGCGATCGACGCTATCAATGATCTCAGCGGGTTGTTCACAGAGCTTTCGGATAAGATATGGGAAACCCCTGAGCTTTCCTTAAAGGAATACGAGTCGGCGAAAATATACGTGGAGCTTTTAAGAAGGCTGGGATTTGAAGTAGAGGAATCGGTTGCCGGCATACCTACCGCATTTCTTGGAAGATGGGGCAGGGGCAGACCCGTCATCGGTATACTCGGTGAGTTTGACGCGCTCTCGGGACTTTCGCAGAAAGGAGGAGCTGTTGAACGCGAGGAGCTTGTAAAGGGCGGCGCGGGTCACGGCTGCGGACACAATCTTCTCGGCGCGGGTGCTCTTGCTGCGGCATACGGCGTCATGCAGTATCTCAAGTCGAGCGGACGCGACGGTACTGTTATTTTTTACGGAACTCCCGGCGAGGAGGGCGGAGCAGGCAAAGCGTTTATGGCAAAAGAAGGTCTGTGGCGCGAGCTTGACGCTGCGATAACATGGCATCCGGGCGACTGTAACGAAGTATCGACGGGTAGCTGCAATTCCTGCATACAGACGCTTTATAAGTTCAAGGGCGTGGCATCTCACGCCGCGGGCGACCCCGAAAACGGACGCAGCGCGCTTGACGCGGTCGAGCTTATGAACGTAGGCGTTCAGTATCTTCGTGAGCATATAAAAAGCGATGCGCGTATCCACTACTCAATAATAGACGGCGGCGGATTCTCGCCCAACGTGGTACAGCCTACCGCCTCGGTGCTTTATATGGTGCGCTCCCCACTCGTTCCGGATGCTCTCGAGCTTCAGGCGCGTGTGGATAAGATAGCCGAGGGCGCGTCCCTTATGACCGAATGCTCGTACGAAAAGGTCTTTATCGACGGCTGCTCCGGCACTGTTACCAATCACGCTCTCGAAGGCGCGATTTATGAGAATATGAAGCTCGTTCCTATTCCGTCTTATACGGACGAGGAATGGCGATTTGCCGAAGCCCTGAGAGATACGTATAAGGTCTATTCTCTGCCTACGATCGCCGCCGAGCGAGATGCCGAGGCGCGCGCCGTAGTGGAAAGGATGACCCGGGGCAACACTCGCGCCATCAACGACTTTCTTTCCCCGCTTTATCTCGGCGATGCGTTCAGCGCCGGCTCGACCGATGTAGGCGACGTCTCGTGGCAGACTCCTACCGCTCAGCTTTACGCCGCCTGCTTTACCGCGGGGGCGCCGGGACATTCCTGGCAGAACGTATCGGCAGCCAAGACGAGCATCGCTCACAAGGGCATGCTCTATGCGGCGAGCGTTATGGCTATGACGGCGGTGGACCTTTATGAGAACGCGGAGCTTCTCGGCAGAGTGAAGGAGGAATTCCTTGACAGAACTAAGAACGGATATGTTTGTCCTATTCCCGAGCATGAGTATGCTAAGCCGGTGCAGATATAATGACGGCGGTACAATAAAAAATGAGGAAACCGTAGGTTTTCAACCTTGTTTTCCTCAAATTTGCGCTTAACGTAAGAGGGGAACCGTGTTTTTGCACGATCCCCTCGTTTTTTATCGGTTATGCCTGAATGCAACAGCCTATTCTACCGGCGTTCACTTTCTCCGACGTAGTATATACGTCTCTCGGTCGGAGAACGCCGGCTTCTGCTATTATATCTTAGCCTTGATCATTTCGTTGATTCTCTCACGGACTGCGAGCATGGTAGCCTCGGTCTTTGCGCAGACGTCAAAGGCAATGCTCTCGCCCATTATCTTTTCGATCTCTGAGACGACCTCATCCTTGGAGTAGAGGCTCTCGCATAGCTTCATAGCTCTCATATCCTGCAGAGCGTCGTAAAAGACGACTATTCTGAGCGACTCGTAGACCTGTCCGTGCGGCGCGGGATATACCGAGTAGGTGTCGCCCGCGGGAACCCAATGCTCGCCGCTCGCATCGGTGTAGGGCTCTGCCTCGTCAACCGAGAACTGATTGTTATAGAAGTTGAAGCCCCAGTGGAGGAAGCCCACGATATCGTGCTTGTACATCTGCATACCTATGGAGCGGTTACGCCAGGAGGGCATGGCGAGGAGTCTGTTGGAGACGCCTATGCACTGACCGCAGCAATAGTAGGTCCAGAGATTCGGTACGTCATTCTCGATGAAAGGCTTGATGTGATCGTTGCAGGGGATCGGAAGGTCTACTATGCCCATTTTCCAGAAGTCGTAGTCGGAGAGGGCATCCATAATGACGTAGCCCTCGAGCAGATCCTCGATGGAGCTCTTTGCCGCGCGGTAGAACTCAAGATGCTCGAGCAGGGGCTCGTCTGAAATGTGGAAGAAGCAGCGCTTGTCGTTGCCGCTCTTTTTCATGTGAGCAAGGAAAGCTGTGATAAACTCGCGAAGGAAGGTTACGTATTCCGTAGACGTCGCGTCGGTCTCCCAGCCGAAGATCTTTTTATATTCGCCATCCACGGTAGCCATCACCTTGGGCGCGTGCTTTGCTCCCCATTGAGTGAAGAGATGTGCTATCTCGAGGTACTTGATGCCTATTCTGTCGCACATATCGACCCATCTGTCAACAAGGTCGAAGTTGAAGCTGTACTTTCCGCCGTTAAGCGTTACACCGACGAGCTGGGTGGTGAGTCTTTCACCGCCTACCTGGGTATCGAGCGGAGGAGTAAAGACGGGGGTGAGAAGAAGGTTTATACCGTTCTTATGTGCCACCCGTGCGAAGTTTTCGACGATTTCCCAGTGCTTTTCGCTCCACACCTCTACATCGTAGTAGTTTGCAAGGCAATCACAGTGGAACCACTGTGTGAGTATAAGCGTTTGCTCGGGGAGAATAGCGTCTATAACATCTACGGTTATCGTATCCGTGCTCTGTATCTTGCCGCTATCGTCCACCATTTCGATCTTGATCTCGCTTTCGCCAACCTCCGATGCATTCTCGGGGATCGTAACGTCTATCCAAAGCGATGTGGGCAGAGTAGTTTTGGCAATAGTCTTTCCACCGTAATGAAGCGGGCGGAGAACGTCGGGGTAAAGGCCGGGAGTTGTGCGCTCGAAATACTCGTCGCTGTTACCGGGTACTATGGGGAGCTCTACGCCTACGTTTTTAACCTCTCTTACGGTCACGTATTTTGCAAGCGCGCCGGAGAATTTAGGGGTAAAGAGCTCTCTGTATGCGTACATACTTTCGCCCTCCTCCATAACACGGCTGTGCACGAGCTGGAAGGAAACTCTCTCGCCCTTAAGAGCGGATAACTTCTCTATGGGAGAGAAGTCGTCGATAGAGTTATCTGTGAAAACTCTTGAAAGTGAGGAAATAAGCCTGGTCTTTAACATTTGTGTTCACCTCATAATATTATTAACGTTATTGCTGGCTGTCGAGTATCTCGAGCAGCCTTTTGAAATTATCCGGAAGCTCACACTCAAACGTCATTCTTTCCTTCGTTCTCGGGTGAGTGAGTGACAGTCTTCTTGCGTGAAGAATCTGACCGTCAAACAGGGGGGCGTGTTGCTTTTCAAATAGTGTTTTGGTGCTCGCGTACACCTCATCTCCGAGCAGCGCGTGGCCGAGATGAGACATATGTACACGGATCTGATGCGTTCTTCCGGTCTCTAGCCTCAGTCTCAGATAGCTTACCTGACCGTAGCTTCTTATGACCTCGTAGTGAGTCACTGCCTCGCGTGCGCCTTCTCCGCTTTTTATAACAGCCATCCGCTTTCTGTCCACGGGGTGACGTCCTATCGGCAGATCCACCGTCCCGGCATCATCCTTGAAGCCGCCGCGCACGAGCGCGTGATATTCACGCTCAATACCGTGATAGCCGAGCTCCTCGGAAAGAGCGCGGTGTGAGGCGTCGTTCTTTGCTGCCACGAGAAGCCCCGAGGTGTCCTTATCTATCCTGTGTACGATGCCCGGACGCATCACTCCGCCGATGCCGGACAGACTGTCCTTGCAGTGATAGAGCAGAGCGTTTACCAGCGTACCCGTGTAATTTCCCGGGGCAGGGTGCACCACCATGCCCGAGGGCTTGTTTATGACTATGATATCCGAGTCCTCGTAGACGACGGAGAGGGGGATATTCTCGGGCAACGCCTCGTATTCCTCTGCCTCGGGCGGAACTACGTCCACCTCGTCACCGTCCTTGACCTGATATTTCTTTTCTGCGTTTTTACCGTTCACAGTCACCGCGCCCGACTCAATAAGCTTTGCCGCGGCACTGCGTGAGAGCTCGGTATTTTCAGCGAGGTACGTGTCTAGCCTCTTGCCCGCGTCCTCTTTTTCAGCGACGTATCTCATTCTCCGTCGCCCTTATCGTTATTCGAAGCGGCTTTGGTGAGTGCTTCCTTTTTCATCTCATCCTTCATTTCAAGAATGAGGGCAAGGATGAGCAGTCCCGCTCCAACGCACACGAAGGAGTCCGCGCCGTTGAAGACCGCAAAGTTTATGAGTCTGAAATCTATAAAATCTACTACGTAATGAAGCGTCGCGCGGTCGATCATATTGCCGATACCGCCGCAGACGAGCATGCTTAACGCGATCCCCGAGAGCTTTGACTCCGCGTGTCCGAGGAACAGGTAGCCGAGCATTACGATTATGGCTACTACGGATATGGTATTGAATACCCACGGCGCATTCTTGAGCATGCCGAAGGCGGCGCCCGTGTTCTCTACGTAGGTCAGATTCAGCACCTGAACATCGCCGAATTTGATAAGCGGAACGCTTCCGACCGGCATAAGATATTTTACCGCCAGAAGCTTGGTTATCTGGTCGACGGTGATCCCGGCGATGATTATCGCCACGTACATTATATAATCCGCGAGTGTCTTTTTCTTGAATAAATCCTGAAGTTTCATACTGTTAATTCCGAACCGTTTTTAGATAATTGGCAAAAAGCTTTGCAATAGGGCTATCGACAGATACGCTATAAAGAACGGAGCGTCTATCGGAGTGGATTGAAAAAGGTTGAATCTCGCGCACAGGTATCTGAACGGAGTGACGAATATCTCGGTCACGGCGTGACAGAAAACGTAGAACTTATTTCCCGAAATGTCGCGGGAGGTGATCATAGATACCAATTGCATTATCACTCTTGCCGACATAGCAAGGGATATAGCGCTGAGCATGAGCGAGATGACCTTTGCGATTATGTAGAAAATCGTTTGCATCAGTTCATCTTCCTTTATATTGAAAGTTCCGCACCGCATAAGATATCGTCGGTACGGAACTCGGTGATTGTTTTCCGACTGCGATTTATTTCGGTATTACATATCGGAGATGTCAACATCACTGTGAGGTGTTATAATAAAGGTGCTGGGCGCAACTCTCTTGATCTCGCCGTCCTGGCAGTATGTAACGCCGTTAAGGAAGTCGAGCATTCTGAAGATCACGTGCTTGTCAAGAGCCTCAACGTTAAGCACGACGGTGCAGCCCGCGATGAGATTGTCGGCTACGGTTCTTACCTCCTCGTAGGACTCGGGGCGTATAACCTTTAGCTCAACACCGCTTGAACGGTTATCGGCTGGCTTCTGCGCGGGAGCCTCGGGCTCGCTTACCGCAGATGCGGCGATCTCGGCTCTCTGAGTCTGCTCAAAGGGCTTGAATTCCATTTCTTCCTTCTCGGTCTCTCTTTTGGAGAACTTTTCCATAAACTTTTCAAACATTTAATTTATCTCCCTTCGTTTTTATCAAAAAGTTTTCTTCCGACTCGAATTAAGGTCGAGCCTTCCTCTATTGCTACGGCATAGCTGTTGCTCATACCCATGGAGAGTATGCCTTCGCCCGCGAAGCCGTAAGCCTTGTTTATCCGGTCAAATATTTCCTTGGTAAGTCTGAAATAGGGGCGCATAGCCGCAGCGTCGTCCAGAGCGGGACCCATAGTCATAAGTCCCATAACCGAGACCGCGGGCAGCTCTCTGACCTTCAGGAACAGAGCCTCGGCTTCCTCGGGCAGGACACCGCCCTTGGCTTCCTCTCTTGCGCTGTTGATCTCTATCAGCACAGGTACGGTGATGCCGAGACGCTCTGCCTGACGGCTTATTTCCTCGGCAAGCCCGAGCTTACCGACGGAATGTATGAGAGAAGCCTCGTTTACGACGAGCTTTACCTTGTTGCGCTGGAGGTTTCCGATCTGATGGAATCTTGGTCTGTATCCCCGTTCACGCAGCAGCTCCGCGCGCCGCTTCAGCTCCGTGGGTCTGTTTTCGCCAACGTCGCGAGCTCCTGCTTCGGCAAGTGCTGCGAGCTCCTCGTCACTGCCGCTTTTCGTTACGGCGACGAGCGTGATTCTGCGGTTATACCGCCTTTCGTACTCACCGATCTCTACGAGGAGCTCCTCGTAGTTTTTTCTGACGTATCCGTATTCGCCCATCTCGCTTTACCTTTCAAGTTTGACAGAACATACTTTTCTACTTAGTATTATACCAAAGTATTTTTATCTTTTCAAGTATTTTCGCGCATTTTATTTTTATTTTATAAAACGATTTCACTTGACAAAATCAGCCGCGTATATTATACTAAATAGTAGAAATATTTAAAATGGCGAATTGTGCGCTGTGGAAGGGAGGCTCTTATGAACAGGCGGCAGAAGTGGCTCGAAATATTAAAAATGTTCCTTCTGGTCGCGATAGCTCTGTCCGTTGTTCTTGCGCTGATCTTCCTGTTCGGCGAACGTGATGATAAAGCGGCGTCAGAGGAGTACGAGAGTAAGATCTCCGAGCTTGTTTATAAAAAGCAGCAGCTTCTCAAGGCGAGGGACAGCCTTGACTCGGATATGGAAAAGGAGCTTGGCAACACCTCGTATATGAGCCTTATATTTACACAGCTTGATTCAGCGCTTTATACCGACGTATATCCCGCGATGTCAGAGGGAGATATCAAGCTTGTTGGAGTTATGGCGTTCTCAACCGAGGAGCTCCCGGGACTTGAGGGCAATATAACGCTCGCTCAGTACAATGAGCTTATCCTGCTTGGCTGGGGTAACGCTCTTTATTGGGACGGTGAGGGCGAGCTTGAGGATTTCATTACCGAAATGGAGGGGAAGCTTACCGCTCTTGATATTCAGCTGCCAAAGACGATGATGTTCAAAAAGGACTTCTACGACGCGTCATACGACTCGCTGCTCTCGGAGCGCGGTATAAACAACGCGGTGCACGGCGGCGAGCTTAAGATAGTCGAGAGCTCGAAGCCCGACGGCGTCTGGCATCCCGGGTATATCGGCTGGAGATGGATAGGTAAATCAACTCTGTTAAAGAAAACCGTTGAGGATGAGGGCGGTTACGCTCTCTTTGAGATCGCCTTTGACAATGCTAAGGAGAATACGCATACCTCGTACTTCCCGATAGAGGGAGAGGTAAACGACAGCAACCGACCGAGCGTCTTCGTGAATATGATGAATATATTTAAGAGGTCGATATCGGCAGGCGAAATTGAGGTCTTAAACATTGATGATACCAGAGAAAAGGTGGAGAAATACCACGCGGACCGCGAAGCGCGCGAGGCGGAAAATGAGCTTGTGCGAGAGGAAATAAACGCACAGATACTTGACGTAGAGCGCGCGATGGCTGATCTCTACGACGAATACCACTAAGGAGATACGGATTTGCACGATAAAATACTCGGAGCATCGCTCCCGTCCACTCAGGCGCTCGCTTATCTTGGCGACGCGGCATACTCGCTGTTTGTCCGGCGGATGCTGGTTGCAAGGGGACTTTCAAAGGCTAAGGACCTTAACCGCGAGACGCTGAAGTACGTCACCGCGGAAGCGCAAGCGAATATGTACAGGAAAATAGAAAACATGCTTCTCGATGACGAGAGGGAGGTCTTCAAGAGAGCGGCTAATTCTACGCATCTTAACAGACCTAAGCACGCCAGCGTCACCGATTACAGATACGCTACCGGCTTTGAGGCTGTGATAGGCATGCTCGTCTGGATCAAGGATGACGAAAGACTCGAAGAACTATTGAATGAAGCACATAAGGAGAATGATAATGATACAGAGAATTAAAGGAACCATGGATATACTTCCGAGCGAGACTCCTCTTTTCAGATACATCGAGGGGGTCATGCGTGAGGAGGCTGAAAAATACGGCTACGGAGAGATCCGTACACCTACCTTTGAGAACACCGAGCTCTTTGTGCGCGGTGTTGGCGATACCACCGACGTCGTGCAGAAGGAGATGTATACCTTTGCTGACAGAGACGAGAACAGATCTATCTCGCTTCGTCCCGAGGGTACGGCATCGGTAGTGCGGGCTATTATCGAGAACGGCAAGTGCTCGGATCCTATGCCTCTTAAGTATTACTATATAATCTCATGCTTCCGTCACGAGAAGCCGCAGGCCGGACGCAGCCGCGAGTTTTTCCAGTTCGGTACTGAGATGTTTGGCTCGGAGAGTCCTGCCGCGGATGCTACCGCGATAGCTCTTGCGTCTTCCGTTCTTGCAAGGCTCGGACTCACCAACGTTACGCTGCACCTCAACTCCATAGGCTGCAAGAATTGCAGACCTGATTACAGAAACGCTCTTGTTGACCACTTTGGTTGTCAAAAAGAGTGCTTATGCGATACTTGCAAGTCGAGGCTCGACAAGAATCCTTTAAGGCTTCTCGACTGTAAGAATCCCGATTGTGCCAAGATTGCGGCTACCGCTCCGAGAACGGTTGATCATCTTTGCGAGGAGTGTAGCGGTAAGTTTGATATGCTCTGCAAGGCACTTGACGCTATGAATATAAAGTACGTGGTTGACTCCTCTATCGTAAGAGGTCTTGACTATTATACCGGCGCGGTGTTCGAGTTCATCGCCGAGGGTATAGGCGCTCAGTCCACTGTTTGCGGCGGCGGAAGATACGACGGTCTCGTTGAATCTCTCGGAGGTCCGAAGCTTTCGGGCATCGGCTTCGGCATGGGCATTACGAGACTTATACTTGCTATGAAGGAGCTTGGCATTGCCGACGTGGCAGTACCCACTCCCGACCTTTATATTGCCGCTCTCGGTGAGAGAGCTACGGTCGAGGCTCTTGCGATCACCGAGCGACTTCGCCGCGATGGCAGATACGTAGAGTGCGATATAGTTGGCAGAAGCCTTAAGGCGCAGATGAAGTACGCCAACAAGATAGGCGCTAAATATACTCTTATCATCGGAGACTCCGAGATCGATGCGGGCGTGGCACAGCTGAAGAATATGTCCGACGGCTCGCAGAGCGAGGTAGAGATCGATTCGTTTACTCTTTGACGCTATCCCGAGGCTTCATGGTTCGGTCGTTGACGGCTGATTTGCCTCGGGTTTTTAATAACGGTTAGGC
>CAYWPS010000017.1:0-30531 GCA_964460165.1 uncultured Ruminococcus sp.
TAAGAACTCAATCGAAAGCAGCACTCCACAAGAAACTTGTGACAGTCGGTGAGATGTTCTCCCATCGCCCAACAAGAGCCCCTCAAATGACTCCCGTTTCGGCAGATAACCCTTTCACGCGCGCACCGTCGACCGTTTGAGCGGTCGGTGCGCGGCTACTCTTGATATCCGCGCCTCTAACATTCTTTGATTCGACTATTCAATTTTCATATTGGCATTATAGCACAACGGGATAGTAATGTCAATATGTATTTGATAAAAAAGTGAAATAATTTCTTACGCTTTCTTACCGGCTTTCCGTGAAGGAATTCCGCCGTGTAATTCGCTTTGTGGATCCACCCTGCTAAAAAATGCGGTTATTGTCAATCGGGCGGTTGAAAAAAGCATTGACATATATAATAAAAGATGTTAAAATATAAAAGAGCGACCGCGCGGGAGATACTCGCTTTATAGCGGGTCCGTATTTTCACTCTTGCCTATGGAGGAATTATGAAATCTATCAAGGACGTATATAAAATAGGAAAGGGCCCGTCCAGCAGTCATACGATGGGGCCTGCTCGCGCAATGGAGATCTTCGTTGGCGAGAACGGTGATGCAGACTCGTATTACGTAGTGCTTTTCGGCTCTCTTGCCGATACGGGTAAGGGGCACGGTACAGACCACGCTATTGAGATGGCGGCGGCAGACAAGCCCTGCGAGATCGTCTTCAACACTAAGGACCGCGATCTTCCGCACGAGAATACGATGGACATCTACGCCGTCAGAGGCGGCAAGCGCGATGAGAAGCCTATGAGGGTCATGAGCATCGGCGGCGGAGATATTCGCATCGAGGGACGCGATATCGGCGCGTCCGCTCCCGACGTATACCCCGAGACCACCTTCGCCGAGATATCCGAATACTGTAAGAAGCACGGCATCCGGCTCTCCGAGTACGTGGTTATGAGAGAGGGCAAGGAGATATACGACTTCCTTTATGACGTGTGGGACGTTATGCAGCACGCCATCCACGAGGGACTCACGACCTCGGGCATCCTGCCCGGCGGTCTCGGAGTTGAGAGGAAGGCGCAGCATCTCTATAATCAGCGTCACATAGACGAGAGAGAGGTTACCAGAGAGAACAGAATAGTCTGCGCCTACGCCTACGCTGTGAGCGAGCAGAACGCGGATAACGGCACCATCGTTACCGCTCCTACCTGTGGGGCGTGTGCGGTTTTACCCTCGGTTTTGAAGTATATGCAGACCAAGCACGGCTTCAGCGATAAGAATATACTTGACGCTCTTGCCGTCGCGGGACTTATAGGAACCATCGTTAAGACCAACGCGTCGGTCAGCGGCGCGGAGTGCGGATGTCAGGCAGAGGTTGGCACGGCGTGCTCCATGGCGTCGGCGGCTCTCGGCGAGCTCTTTGAGATGGGTATCGATCAGATCGAGTACGCCGCGGAGATAGCCTTTGAGCATCATCTCGGACTTACCTGCGATCCCATCTGCGGGCTTGTGCAGATCCCTTGCATAGAGCGTAACGCGGTGGCTGCGATGAGAGCGATAAACGCGGTGAACCTCGCGAACTTCCTCTCAGGCTCGAGAAAGATATCTCTCGATATGGTTATTGAGACGATGTACGAAACGGGTAAGGATATGTCCCACCTCTATCGCGAGACCAGCGCGGGCGGACTTGCCAAGCTTTATAAAAAGAAGGATGTGGAATAATGGAAAAGTCAAAGGTAGACAGAATAAACGAGCTCGGCAGGCTCGCCAAGGAGCGCGAGCTTACCGATGAGGAAAAGGCGGAGCGGGAAGCCCTGCGCGCCGAATATATTGCTGAATTCAGACGCGCCCTTCGCGGCGATGAGAAAAAGTGAGGTAGCTATGAGAAAAATATGCAGCACCTGTCTTGCGAGAATTGAAAACGAGGATGCCCCCGTTTTGACCATGGGAGCATACGGTACGCCCAAGCTCCTTTGCGACGATTGCGCGAGGCTCGTTGAGACCGTAACTCTTGGCAGAGATTACGACGGGATAACCGAGGCGATGGAAGCGCTTACCGCAAAAATGAGCGCCGCCAACGTTGACGACAGAGCCACCGTGGCTACCGTCACCGTCCTTCTCTCGCAAAGCGCAAAGCGCGCGCAGCAGATAAAGGATGGAAGCTATGATTTTTCGCTTGACGCGGAAAGGGAAAACGAGGGGTTTGACGAGATCCCAGAGGAGCTTCAGGAGACGGAGGAGGACAGACTCCTTGATAAAAAGGACGCCGAGGCGACCGCCAGGTTCGATAGGTTCATGAATTGGATGTGGCTGGGCGTAGGCATCGGAGCGGCAGGCTTTGTCATCTGGAAGCTTATAGAGACCTTCCTCCTTTGACGGTCAACAGAGGCGTCATACGGCTCTTGATAAAATAAAACATATAGACAACCGTCCTCCGCATAGGCTTTAGCGGAGGACTGTTTTTATGGAATTTAATCCCTTACCGATAATTCTCGCGGCAGTCGGAAGCTTTCTTCTGATCAAGCTGCGCTTTTTCTTTATTCTTCATCCCGTGAGGACCGCTGGCAAGACGCTCAGGGCGGTCAAGGACGGCAGAGCTCTGCGCTCATTCACTCTCGCTCTCGCCGGTACGCTCGGCATAGGCAACGTTTTCGGAGTCGCGATAGGTATGATCATAGGCGGAGCGGGTAGCCTTTTCTGGCTTCTTGCTTCAATGCTTTTTGCCATGGTGATAAAGTACGCCGAGGTCGTTATATCCGGCGATAATCTCTATCACGACACCGAGACGCACGGCGGTATGTTCTACGTTATCCGCGCCTCGTTCAAGCGGCTTGGCAAACCGCTCTCACTCGTATATTCCTGCGCGACGCTCGCCCTTTCGCTCGTTCTCGGCGCCGCCTTGCAGGTGAGCAGCGTTGCGGAATCCGCGGCGCAGATCACGTCGGTTCCGCCATCGCTCGTAGCCCTTGCGGCTGTCGGCTTCGTGCTTTTTGCTATCGTGGGCGGAACGCAAAAAATAGAAAAGCTTACCGCTATTATTATCCCTTTGACAACTATAATTTACATATTAGCGGATATGTGCGTGATATTCATCAATTTTGCGAGGCTTCCTCAAGTGCTTTTGTACATTCTTGAGTCCGCGTTTAAGACCGAAAGCGCCATCGGCGGCATCGTCGGCTTTTTGCTTTCATCTCCGATGCGCGAGGGCTTCGCGAGGGGGATCCTGTCAAACGAGGCGGGGGCTGGCACGTCGTCCATGGCGCACGCGCGCAGCGGAGTTCTGAGTCCAGCCAGAGCAGGGCTTCTCGGCATATTTGAGGTCTGGTTCGATACGGGGCTGATATGTATGCTCACGGGGCTATCGATACTCGTATCCGTTCCCGATCCGTCGCTCTTTGACGGCGGTATGCAGCTGGTTATGTACTCGGTCGGCAGCGCGCTCGGCGCGCCCGGAAAGTACGCCGTATTTTTCTGCGTGATCGCCTTTGCCTTCGCCACGGTCATCTGCTGGTATTACTACGGCATGGAGTCCTGGACGGCTCTGTTCGGCAAACGGAAAAGGCTGATATTCCTGCCTCTCTTCCTGACATTCGTGTGGCTTGGAACGGTTCTTGATCCCTATCTGCTGATCACCCTGACCGACGTCCTTATGATGCTCGCGTCCGTTCTCACGGTTTCCGCGCTGATAAAAAACTCCGACAGAATCAGAGCTCTGTCGGAGAGTGGCGGAGTCATAGACTCCGATATTACACGGCTTAAGCCGTTTCGTCTTAAAGGAAGCGTATTTTCGAAAGCGGGGCGACGCCGATAGCCGCGAGAGCAGCGTCTGTTTTTTCTTCGCTTTCACACCCGGTTATGAAGGCGCACTCGTCGGAGCTGATGAACTCCACCTCTCCGAAGGCGTCGCGTACCCTGTCTTCATTTCCGCCGGGCAGGGCAATGTACTTTCTTGACTCAAAGCTCGGGAAGGCGTCCGATGCGGGATAGTCAACTCTGTTGAAGCCGGGAACTATCGGGTCTGCGCTTCCGTATGCGATGATGGGCAGAAGATCTCCCACCACTGCCGACGCGGTAGCGCCCGCGCCTGCGCCCTGACCGTAGAACATCACGTTGCCCAGAGGCTCGCCTACGACCTCTACGGCGTTGTACACTCCGTTGACCGTCGAGAGCGGACTGTCCGAGGGGAGCAGGAAGGGGCAGACCATCACGAACTCCTTGTCCTCGCCGAGTATGCATCTGCCGAGCAGCTTTATCCTGTGCCCTATTTTCTCAGCCGCGAGCACGTCAGCCTTTCTGATGCCCGTGATACCCTCGGTGTGCACCGTCTTCACGTCAAATAGCTTGTCAGCCGCGAGCGCGGTAAGTATGGTTATCTTTCTGCACGCATCCGTTCCGAGCACGTCAGCATCGGGGTTAGCCTCGGCGTAGCCCTTCGCCTGCGCGTCCATCAGCGCGTTTTCGAAGCTGTCACCACAGGTGAACATCTTGGTGAGTATATAGTTTGTCGTACCGTTGAGTATTCCGCGCACCTCGCGTATCTTGTTCTGTCTTACACAGCCGAGCAGGGGGTTTATGACCGGTATACCGCCGCCGACCGCCGCCTCGAAGCGATAGGAAACACCCTTTTCCTTGGCTAACGCCGCGAACTCGTCGCCAAAGTTAGCCACCGCCTCCTTGTTCGAGGTTATGACGTTCTTGCCTGCCTTGAGCGCCGCAACCGTGTATTCGTAAGCGGGGTGAGAGCCGCCCATCATCTCCATCACCGTATCCACGCCCTCGTCGGCGAGCACGTCGGCAAAGTCGTGTGTCACGAGAGCGGAGAAGGGAGAGCCGGGGAAGTCCCTGAGGTCAAGTATTTTTCTTATTTCCGTCTCGCATCCGAGATAGCCTTTTATTTCCTCTCGGTTCTTGGTGAGCAGGTCGGCAACGCCGCCGCCGACTACGCCAAAGCCGAGTATTGCAACTCCGTGTTTTTTCATCGCTTTTCCTCCGAATGTTACTGATAACGACATTGTATCATAATTTTTGACAAATTGCAAGCGTATAGCCGAAAGAATATCAATACCGCCGCCGATAAATTCAAAAGCCTTCTCCCCGGGGACGGAACGGCTTGGATCGTCCTTACGGATCCGGAGCTGCCCTTATCCGTACGTCACCGCCGCTTTTTCGCGGGAGAAGGCTTTTATTCAACTTTTATTCGTTATCCTCTGTAACGATGCCGAGCGAGGCTCTCTTTGACTCCTTGGTTATATAATCCATGGGATTGACCTTAACGTCCTTGAGGAGCACCTCGAAGTGAAGGTGAGGCTCCTCCGCGAGCTCGGAGAGCGAGCTGTCGCCCACTACGCCGATCTTGTCGCCGAGAGACACCTCGTCGCCTACCTTGAGCTCGCCCACGTCGCTCGAGAGGTTGGAGTACCTGGTCTTAATGTCGCCCTTGTGCGTGATCTCGACGGTGTAGCCGAGCATAGGGTCGGAGTATATTCCCGACACTACGCCTGCCTCGGACGCGAACACTCCGGCTCCCTCCTCGCAGGAGATATCGATACCCGTGTGGACTCTCCACTCACCGAGCGTCATCGAGAATACGGGCATCTCGAGGCTGTGCTCCTTAACTACCGTACCCGCTGTGGGCGCGATGAAGGAGAGCTTCGTTTCCTCCGTGGGAGTATCGTCGGGCGCGGGGGCAGGCGTCTGATCGCCCTCGTTTTCGTTAACGGGCGGATTTTCTATCTCGGGCGTCTCCTTGCTTCTGGACGCCGCGCTTATTATTCCGACCACGATTGCGGTAACACACAAAATCGCGATAACCGCCGCATATACGATTTTTGCGGTTACGGACTTGTCACTGAAATCAATTTTCTTTTCCATAGTCATTTGTCTTCCTTTCCAAAAATATGCTGTGTCTATTTTCTTCCCGAGGAAGATATTTTATTCACACAAATTTGAAAAGCGCAAAAATCCGCATCATCCCTACCGCCCATACACGACAGTCTGCCGACATCTCCTTCCTTTACCGTAAGATCGATCTATGCGTAAACGGGCAAAATCAAAGGTAATGTAAATAAAGCCATTGATGTCCAAAGCCATTGATGTCCAAAGACACAAAAAAGCAAATTGCTTTTTGTGCAAAAGGTATAAAATATTTTTCTATCTTGCATTTTGGTCTTAAAAGTGATACAATATAGGCGTTAAGTGCGTTGCGCACCCCAAATTGCCTGAGGGCTAAAACGTGAAAGTGAAAGGGCTTGAAAAGTGAAAAGTAAGTTTAAGATCACAACGTTAATTTGTTTAATTTTCATTATCGGCTTGCTTGCATTGACTGCTTGCGATATGTATGTATCTACGGATACTACTACGGATGAACCTACCCACGTTCATACCGTTGTTGTCGATCAAGCGGTTGCTCCTACTTGTACCGAAGACGGACTTACCATGGGTAAGCATTGCTCGGTATGTAATGAAATTATTGTAAAACAGGAGACCACAGAAGCTTTTGGTCACACCGAGGAGATCGAACTCGGCTATGCTGCTACATGTACGGAAACAGGACTCACCGATGGAAAGTATTGTACTGTTTGCAGTGAAGTTTTTGTAGAACAGGAAACTTTGAAAAAGACTGCTCACGCGGTGGTTACAGAAGAAGGAACAGATCCCACCTGTACCGAAAGCGGACTTAGCTCGCACAAATATTGCTCCGTATGCAACAAGGTAGTTGTTGCTCAGACAGTCCTGCCTTCAACAGGTCACAGCTTTGGTGCTTGGGTTGTAACTGAACAACCTACGGAATCCGAAAACGGAGTAAAACGTCGCGATTGCAACAATTGCGAAGAATATGAAACCAGTCCCGTGTCACCTCTTGAACACGACTGCAGCAGATGGACTACTACCACTATAGATGCGGTTGCTCCCACTTGTACCAAAACCGGACTTACCGAGGGCAAAAGGTGCTCGGGCTGTGGAGAGGTACTTGTAGAACAAACTTCCGTTCCTGCCAAAGGCCATGATTATGGCTATGAAACGAAGGTTACCGCTCCTACGTGTGCTAAAGAGGGATATACTACCGGTATCTGTCATTGCGGAGAAACAATGATCGACACGGAATCCTACGTTAGCGTAATTTCTCATACCGTAGTTGACGATCCTGCAAAAGCCCCCACATGTACCGAAACAGGTCTTAAAGCGGGCTCGCATTGCTCTGAATGCGGAAAGGTTATTGTGCGACAAGAGATCGTAAGTGCTCTTGGTCATAGTAAGCAAATACACAGAGCTACTTCTGCTACCTGCACTAAAACGGGTCTTACAGAGGGTTCAAGCTGTTATACGTGCGGTGAAGTTTTCGTAAAGCAGGAAGTTATCCCTATGCTGAATCACGATTACACGTATAACGTGGTAACCGTGGATCCCACTTGTACCGAAAAGGGCTATACCTCGCATATCTGTAAGTGCGGTGATTCTTATGAAGACTCCTACGTCAATGTTATTTCTCACAACTATGAGTTTGACGCGGATCCCACCGCGACTGTGTCAAATATCTACGCTCATATATGCACGTATTGTAAATCTAGAAAAGCAGTAGACGTCATAAGCTATAAGGAATACGGCGCTATAAGCGATGACGGAATAGACGATGCAGACGCGATCCGCAAGGCGCATAATGCCGCCAATTATTACGGTCTTGACGTAGTAGCCGAGGAAGGCGCTACCTACTACATAGGCAGAATTACCGAAACTATTACGATAAAAACGAATACCGACTGGAAGGGCGCGACGTTCATATTTGACGACTCGCAGGTGAGCTGGGATGACAGCGCTCGCAGCGTGTACATCTTTACGGTAGCACCCGAGACGGCAGGAACGAGCGTAACGGTTCCTACAGTTTTGCGTACCTACGGACTCACAAAGGGGCAAACTAATATCGGTATGACCTTTGATAAGCCCTGCATGATCAAGATACAGACTAACGACAACAGCGAGAAAATATACAAGCGTTACGGTGTAAATGCCAGCAGCGGTGCTTACAAAAACGAAATGCTCCTCGTTGACGAGAACGGTAACGTAGATCCCACGACACCCATTCAATACGATTACGGCGCCATAACCTCAATTATCATGTACTCCATTGACGATAAGGCTATCAGTGTTGGAAACGGAAAAGTGAAGACCATAGTTTACAACCCCAGAACTGCCGGATTGGCTCTTGGAACTGAATTTGAGAATAGTAGCAGTATATTCTACAACCGCGGAATAATCGTTCAACGCTCCAACGCTACTATTTACGATATTGAGCACAGCATTGAAGGCGAGGACATGACTATCGAAATAGATAGAAACGGTGACGGAACGATCGATAGATGGGGCGCGGATAAGTCCTATGGAGTTAACTACAGCGGATTCTTCAACTTCAGTAGTTGCTATAACGCGACGATGGAAAGCTGCTTGGTTCAGGGACATCAGGCTTACAGCTTCTATGCCGAGAGCGGTGAGCGCAACGAAGTCGGTAACTACGACATAGGCGCTAACAACTGTATAAATCTTTCCTTCTTGAACGTTAAACAGTATGAGAACGAGGCTACCGGCGAGATTATAACCAACAGATTTATGTATCATGGTATTATGGGTACTAACTGGTGCCGTAACATCCTTATGGAAAACTGTTATCTCGACCGCTTCGATTCCCATCAGGGACTTTACAACGCTAAGATCATTAACTCGACTCTCGGATTTGGTATTCTCGTTATCGGCGGCGGCGAGCTTTATATCGAAGGCGTAACTCGCTTGAGCGGAAATTCGTTTATTCATCTCCGTATGGATTACAACAGCATTTTTGACGGTGACGTGATCATTAAGAATTGCATAGCGTCAGACTCCATCACATCTATCATTGAGGGTGTATGGCGTGATTTCAACAACGGTCTTCCTCATTATATGACGACCTCACTGACGATTGACGGACTAATAGCCGGATCTAACAAGATATGTCTGTACGACATTACGTACACGTACATCGATGCGGCTAATCCCACCGAGGCGCCTCTTGAAAATTCGATCAATAAGCTTTATCTTCCTTCATTCGCGACGGTATCCGACGTGAAAAAGGAGAACGGCGCTGAGGTAGGCGTTGACTTATCCACGTCTAACGATCCGTACGCGACCATCACCTTTAATATGCATCAGCATAGCTGGGATAGCGGTGAGGTGATCACTTCGGCTTCTACAACGACCTGTCAGAACGGTGTTATAAGATACACCTGTACGGATTCCGAGTGCGCAGTTACCAGAGACGGCATACTTACGGCAACTATTGCTCACGGATCGCTTGAATATACCATATCAGACGGCACGATCACCTACACTTGCTCGACCTGTAACAGCAGATTCTCTCCCGCAGTCGGTTATGTTGTTGACGGTACCGATTATAACGCTATCGAGGGTACATCAAACGCAGAAAAAAATTACGTGACGGCTACCGGTACCGATAATCCCGTTATCAATGCAAGCGGACAGTACGAGCTGCTTAAAGCAGACTCTGCAGCATCCACTCAAATGCAGCTTTGGATCCCGTCAAAAACCTATACTCTTGATGATTTGAACGCATCAAACAACGCCGTGGGATTCCTGCACTTCAAGATTAACGCTTACACAGACGGCACGAGCATTGGAATGAAGTTCGTTGATATAAAATCGAATGAAGATTCCAATAACCGTTGGAATGCTAAAGGATGTATCGTGGATGATTTCTTTAGCATTTCAAAACCTGTTACAAGCGGCGTGCTCTCTTGGAAGACGACTAAGGTTACCGTAAGCGGTTGGGATGGTCTTGAGCTTTATTCTGTTGAAAGCGATAATTTCACCGGCTGGATAGACGTTGGTATAATTATTGAGCTTACTCCCGGTACCGACGGTGCTAACGGTAAGGTCACCGTTCACTACTATATCGGCGGTGTATACAAAGGTACGAAAACGAAGGATCTTACCACACTTGGTCAATGTATCAGCGGTGTGTACATCTCGGGTAATACTCAAACAGTGGGAAGCGGTATTATGCTCGACGACGTTGCATTTGGTTGCTCCTTCGGCAAACGAGAGGAATGATACTTGCTATTAAGTTAGACTCTAAAAACAACATTCACCCCAAGGGGGAGAGCTTCGGCTCTCCCCCTTTTGCTTTCCATTTTTCTTATTTTGCGTGTGCGCCCTTGACAATCACGCGATAATAGTATATAATATATTGGTTAAAAATTTCTTTACGCGGATCTCTGAGTTTTTTGAAGGAAAGGATAGCCGTATATGGACAAGATATCTTTGGCAGGCGACCTCGGCAGCGGCAAGAGCACGGTAGCTAAAATTCTTATCGAGGCGCTCGGCGCGGAATATTATTCCACGGGCAGCATAGTCAGAGGCATAGCCGAGAGGATGGGTATGACGATAGGCGAGCTTAACGTCTATATGGAGACTCACCCCGAGATAGATAACGAGATAGACGACGGTCTCACGGCTCTTGCCGGCGACCCGCGCCCCCTTGTCATCGACTCGCGTATGGCTTGGCACTTTACCGATGGTACGTTCAAGGTGTATCTTTCCACAGATATTGAGGTCGCGTCAGCGCGCATAATGAGCGCAAATCGCTCGGGCGAGCACTCCGAGACGCTTGAGGCTACCATTTCCTCTACCAAGTCGCGCCGCGAAAGCGAGAAAAAGAGATATATGACTCAATACGGTGTTGATATCACCGACCTTTCCAACTACTCGCTCGTGGTTGACACGACCTACGCCACTCCCGAGGAGGTCGCGGGCGTTATCATATCCTCGTTTGAGAAGTGGAAGGAGGACAAGTCCCGTCTGTTCTGCTATCTCTCGCCAGAGAGACTTAACTACTCTGACGACGGGCACGACGGCGAGCTTCTTGCCGACCTTTCCGCGAGGCTTGAGCTCGGCGAGGACATCCCCGAGGTCACAGTGCTTGAGGACGACGGCGAGTTCTATATCGAGGGCGGTATTGAGTCCGCGCTTGCCTACGCCTTCAATCTCTATACGTACCTTCCCACGACGCTGATAAAGGGAAGCTGCGAGGGTAAAAAGTACGTCAAGATGAAAAATTCACTTTAAGAGGTATATATGCTTATACTTAAGAAAAAGACCGCTTCGCTTCTTGCGGAGTGTATAAAGGAAAAGTTCGGTGAGGGGCTCCTCTCGTCCGATGAAATATTTACTATGCTTGAGTATCCTCCGGATACCTCAATGGGCGATATCGCGCTTCCTTGCTTCCGCCTGTCGAGAACGCTTCGCCGTTCTCCTGTGCAGATCGCACAGCTCCTTGCCGAGAACGTTAAGTGTGACGAGTTCTCATCGGTAAGCGCGCTTAACGGATACCTCAACTTCAAGGTAGATCACACCGCCTTTGCAGCAAGAGTAGTAGGTGACGTTGACAGACTTGGCGATAAGTACGGCTCGCCTATGAACGGCGCGGGCAAGAAGGTGGTCCTTGACTACTCCTCTCCCAACGTTGCCAAGCCCTTCCACATCGGTCACCTCGGCACAACGGTTATAGGTCACTCTCTTAAGCTCCTTCACGAGTTCGCGGGCTACGATTGCTTCGGCATCAACTATCTCGGCGACTGGGGCACCCAGTTCGGCAAGCTCATCGTGGCGTACAAGCTCTGGGGCGACAGGGAGACTATCGAAAAGGGCGGAGTTGACGAGCTCGTAAAGCTCTACGTCAGGATCAACAACGAGATAAAGAGGGAAGAGGACGAGAGCGCTCTGAAGGATCCCGAGGGGAAGAAATCCTCCCCCCTTGCAGACGAGTCCAGGCGTGAGTTCGCCGCTCTTGAGCACGGAGACGAGCAGAATCTTGAGCTCTGGCGCTGGTTCGTTTCGGTCAGCCTTGAGGAATATCAGAAGACCTATAAGCAGCTCGGTATCGAGTTCGACTCATATAAGGGTGAGAGCTTCTACACCGACAAGATGCCCGCCGAGGTTCAGAAGCTTCGCGACAAGGGCTTGCTTGAGATAGACGACGGCGCGTCCATCGTCAACCTTGATAAGTGGAATATGCCCGTCTGCCTTATTCTTAAGCGCGACGGCACCACCCTTTATCCCACCCGTGACATCGCGGCGGCAGTCTACCGCAAGAATACCTACGGCTTTGATAAGGCTATATACGTAACCTCCGCTCAGCAGTCACTCCACTTTGCGCAGTGGTTCAAGGTCGTTGAGCTTATGGGCTACGAGTGGCACGGCGAGCTCGTGCACGTCCCCTACGGTACGGTCAGCGTAAACGGTATGAAGCTCGCTACCAGGACCGGTAACGTCGTGCTCCTTAAGGACCTCTTTGCCGAGGCTATCGAGCGCGTTGCCGAGATCACCAAGGAGAAGCACCCCGACCCCAAGGAATGCCTCGAGATAGCAGAGAAGGTCGGCGTTGGCGCGGTGGTCTTCTACTACCTCTCTAACAACCGTATGCGCGACATCAACTTTATGATGGAGGACGCGCTCTCCTTCGACGGCAACACAGGTCCCTACGTTCAGTACACCTACGCGCGTACCTGCTCGGTGCTTGAGAAGGCGGATATAAAGGGCGAGATGACCGATGCGGAGCTCTCCGACGTTGAGTTCGAGCTTGCTAAGTGTCTCTCCGTATTCCCCGAGCGTATCAACGCGGCTCTCGCGGATTACGAGCCGAGCATCGTTACCAGATACATTCTCGACCTTGCCGCAGCCTTCAACCGCTTCTACCACGAGTGCAAGATAGTGGGCTGTGAGGACGAGAAGCTCAGATCCAGCCGTATCGCTCTCACAAGAGCGACAAATCAGGTGCTTCGCACCGCCCTGCATCTCATCTGTATGCAGAGCCCCGAGAAGATTTAAATTATAGGAGATATACAAATGTCAGGACATTCAAAATGGAACAACATCAAGCACAAGAAGGAGAAGGCTGACGCCGCCAAGGCGAAGATCTTTACCAAGATAGGCAAGGAGATGGCAGTGGCTATCAAGGAGGGCGGTCCCGATCCGTCCAACAACTCCCGCCTCCGCGACCTTATCGCCAAGGCAAAGGCAAACAACGTGCCAAACGATAACATTCAGAGGACTATCAAGAAGTTCACCGACTCCAACGATATCAACTACGAGGAGATCACCTACGAGGGCTACGGCCCCTCGGGCGTGGCTATCATAGTCGAGACCTCCACAGATAACAGAAACCGTACCGCGGGCAACGTCCGCGCCGCCTTCAACAAGTACGGAGGAAACCTCGGACAGAACGGCTGCGTAGGCTTCTTGTTTGAGGAGAAGGGCGTTATCACCATCGTTGACGAGGACGACGAGCTCGACGAGGACAAGGTGATGGAGGATGCGCTTGAGTGCGGCGCCGAGGACATCAAGTGCGACGACGGTGAGTACACCATCTACACCTCGGTTGACGACTTTGCGGACGTCAGAGAGGCTGTCATCGCTCTTGGCTACACCCTCGCTACCGCCGATCTTGCTAAGGTCCCCTCGACCTACGTGGATCTTGACAGCGACGAGGATATCGAGAATATGGAAAAGATGCTCGATAAGTTTAACGAGGACGACGACGTAAACGCCGTTTACCATAACTGGAACGCGTAATTCAACATATAGCCTGCCCGCGAGATACCGTAGGGCAGGCTTTCATAGTCTTAGGGTATTAGGTTTTGTAATACTTATATTAGAAAAATAAATACTATATTCGATTGACATATGTACGCGTATACTGTATAATGAAAATAGAAGAATATGAAAGGAGAACAGCGATGCGAAAATTTATAAAAGCTCTTGCATGCCTTACGGTATGCTTTTCCGTTCTTACGTCACTTTTGTCGTGCGGACTTTTTGCTTCGGATAAGCGCAGTTACACCGGCGGATTTTTGGAGGAACCACATTTTTATTCTAACACCGAAATATATTGGGTAGAAACGTTTGAGGAAGCTATGATAGCCATCGAGCATTTGGCGGCTTGTGGCAATGAGATTCCCAATAAGCTTATTTCGAGCTATGAAAATGATGAGGTTGATGCAAAATATTGCTTTATGTTCGATACGTACCGTGCAGAAAAGCCTAAAGAAGGTCAGAAATGGTATGATAGGAAGTATAGTGGCGTCAGCATAACCTATTACGGCTTCTTGGAGGAATTAACTATTGATGAGTTAGAGTATTCGTATTATAAATGGTATAAGGGCTTCGTGTTGCGGAGTGCTTCTGATAAAGAAATCAATTTATCAGGTGACATTCCTGTGTATTTTTCCTGCGTTCCGCATGAATTATGCGGAGAGAATAAATATTGCACTGTTAGTTACGGATGGGATGATAATATAATTGTAGCTTTGCATTATTGTAAAATCAAACCATTGGAAGATATACCTGAAAGCTTCTATGATGAATTTATTAAATCTTTAGTGCTTATGGGAGGAGAATAAATATGCGAAAAATCGTAAAAGCATTTCTATGCTTTACAATATGCTTTTCCGTTCTTCTGTCACTTTTGTCGTGCGGATTATTCGACAGAAATCAGGATGGCATTGAACATGAGTGGCATGAAGGGTGTATTGTCCCTGAAGGATACACGGGCGGTGTGATAACTAACAGAAACTATCATATGACGTATGAAAATAAGTGGTTAGAAACGTATGATGAATTTATCGATGCTGTAACGCTTCTCAATTCTAATGGCAGCAAACTGCCACAAATTCCGATTTTTAATTGCGAAGAATACGGAATTGACATAAAGTTTCGTTTTTCATTTCAAAGAAACTTGGCAGAAGAACTTAAGGAAGGACAGGGGTATTTTGACAGAAAAATCGACCACGTTTCCATTACATTTTATGCCTTTTTTGAAGATGTATCAATAGAAAAACTTGAATATTCACTTGTAGAACTTTATGATGCGGTGTACATTTCACGCAACGGATTTGCGGATTTGGATGTAAAAACGGATTCATTGGATGGTGTTGAAGATATCGACGTGAGTATTAATAAACTCACCGATCGCATAGCGTATTCTTTTTCTTACAACGAAAAAAAACAAATTATACTTCTATCTACATATGAAACCTTTCGCACAGATGTAGTAACGCAGGATCATCTTGAAATATTTGCGAAAACGATAGAGATTATTGGATAATCATTGAGGTGGACATATGAAGAATAATTTTAAAAAAATTGTGTGCATAATACTTGTTATTTCAATACTTACATCAGCGGTATTTTCATTGACATCTTTTGCAAATGATGTCATTACATATAACTCTAGTATGGATAAATATTTTTCGGAACTTAAGGATAATATTCCTCTTAATGCGATTGGAAGTTGCGGTTATGTGGCCATGAGCATAATGTTAGCCTACTACGATACCTATTGGAATGATAGGTTTGTTGGTAGTCAATATGAAGGAAACTTAGTTTATGATTCCGATTCAATTGGAAGTGGATACATAACTATAAAAACAGAAAATGAGTTAGTGAAACAATTATATAGTCAATACAGAGAGCTTGGCGGAACTTTAAGTGAAAAGGATTTTTACGAAGAAAACTATCCTGATATTGTCGAACAACATCAAGGCGAGGGTTATTTGCATTTAGATCTCATTGGTATGGGAATAGAAAATGGATATTATGATGGCATTTTTTCAAAGGATGAGTACTCTGCATCAATAGTCGAGACAGCTATGATTTTAGATGCTTATTTTGACGACATATTTGGTGAATATATTTATTACGATCCTTTAAACCTCAATTCTGTTTCAGGTAATTACCCTCCAATTTCAATAGAGGTACTAAAAAGTTCAAGTATAGCGAACTCCCAAGATAGTGTTGTGCAAAAAATGTATGAATTATTGGATGATGGTATCCCCGTTATGTATAGAGGATCCGATTCAGACGGTTCAGGTCACCGAATGATTGCATACGATGTTGTAAAAGATGATAATGGAAACATTATTGATTGTGAAATGCATACCGGATGGGTAGGTGATTTTGAAACTACTTTGAATACTACGAAATACAATTCTAATATAGCTATACTTTGGCTGGAAATTGATACGACGCGTATTCCACATTCTTGCAGCAATAATTACCTCCTTGAAAATGGTAATACAGTATGTTCGTGTGATCTGTATGGAGACTTACACCCGGAGCATGTTCACAAAGCAGAAAATGGCTATGCTATGTGTCCTGCCGCAGACCGGACATCAACATGTATATGTGGAGAAAAAGTTGTAGGTCCGCATGATTATAGTTACTTAAACTATTCCTCAATCCAACATTGGTACGAATGCGATTGCGGGGCAAAGACCGAAATAGAAAGTCACAATAATACCTATACGTCTTTTACCAACACAACACACGCAGGATACTGTGAGTGTGGCTATTCATTCTCGGGTCAATCTCATATATTAGAGTATCAGAATGTGTCCGACCTATATCATAAGTGCGTTTGCGCATGCGGATATTCAAAAACAGCTAGTCATACAACGAAGGCGATCAATAATAGATATTCAGAATGTACTGTATGCGGGGCTGTTTTCGATATGTGGAGCGACGTCACGATAAAGAAAGCGGACGAGCTGCTTGATCCCGAGACGGAATAAGAAGCTCCGTTTTAATGCGGACTGTTTAATTTTCGCTGTTTTAAGCGTACGATCAGAACGCGTAATTCAACATATAGCCTGCCCGCGAGATACCGTAGGGCAGGCTTTCATATTTACAGATTATTTTTCGCAACTTTCTTGACATTTACATCCGTATAATATATACTAAAATAAAAACTTTCCTTGAAAGGAGATACAGATATGGGAATTATTAAGGCGTTTTTAGGCGCTATGGGCGGTAACCTCGCGGATCAGTGGGCTGAGGTGCTCGAGGCGGATAATATGAGCGACACCACCGTCTTTACCAAGGGGGTGAAGGTTCGCACAGATAAGAGAAGCAGTAACAAGCGCGGCACCGAGGACGTCATTTCCAACGGCTCGGTAATCCACGTGTATCCCGGTCAGTTTATGATGCTTGTCGATGGCGGAAAGGTTGTGGATTTCACGGCAGAGGAGGGCTATTACAAGGTGGATAACAGTGCGGCTCCCTCGCTATTCTGCGGTCAGTTCGGCGCATCCCTCAAGGATGCCTTCGCGCGTATTAAGTACGGCGGAACTCCCTCTTATGCGCAGAAGGTATACTTCATCAACCTTCAGGAGATCAAGGGTATTAAGTTCGGCACGAGAACACCGGTGAACTATTTTGACAACTTCTACAACGCCGAGCTTTTCCTTCGCGCTCACGGCACGTACTCGATAAAGATCACCAACCCCTTGAAGTTCTACACCGAGGCTATACCGAAGAACAGCGACAGAGTGGATATCTCCGAGATCAACGAGCAGTATCTTTCCGAGTTCCTCGAGGCTCTCACCGCTACGATGAATAAGATGAGCGCGGACGGCATACGCATCTCCTACGTTGCGTCAAAGTCGCGTGAGCTCTCGCAGTATATGGCAGACGAGCTTGATGCAAGCTGGAACGATATGCGCGGCTTTGAGGTACAGGCGGTAGGTATCGCCAGCGTCTCCTACGACGAGGAGTCAAAGGAGCTTATCAATATGCGTAACAAGGGCGCTATGCTCGGTGACGCAGGTATCAGAGAGGGCTACGTTCAGGGCTCTATGGCACGCGGCTTTGAGGCTGCGGGCTCCAACTCCGCGGGCGGTACAAACGCCATCTTCGGCATGGGCATGGGTATGAATGCTGCAGGCGGATTTATGGCAGGCGCGTCCGAGACCAACAGAGAACAGATGAGATACGACCGTGAAAGAGCGGAGAAGAAGGCGGCAGGCTGGAAATGCTCCTGCGGCAATGAGGGCAACGAGGGTAAGTTCTGCTCCGAGTGCGGACAGAGAAAACCCGAGGCTGATTCCTGGAAGTGCTCCTGCGGCAACCTTTGCTCCGGTAAATTCTGTCCCGAGTGCGGCTCGAGAAAGCCCGAGAGCGAGTGGACCTGCTCGTGCGGAAACCGTAATGACGGCGGCGCGAGATTCTGCTCCGAGTGCGGCTCTAAGAAGGCATAACACACGACTGTAAGTAATAAAAGGGAAGGCTTCCGCTTATGGAAACTATCATTACATATAAGTGTCCTAATTGCGATGCGGGATTGCTTTTTGATGCTGATGAACAGCTCTTTAAATGCGAATTTTGTCTATCAAAGTTTACAGAAAACGAGTTAAATGATACTGATTCGGCTAAAAGAGCAGAGGAGAAGGCGAAGGAAAACGAGGAGTTCCGCTCTGAGATTTTAGAGTACAGGTGCTCAAGCTGCGGCGCCGAGGTCATAGCCGATAAGAACACGGCGGCTGACTTCTGCTACTATTGTCACAACCCCATCGTTCTCACGGATAAGGTATCCGGCGAGTTTAAGCCGACGAAAATAATACCATTCAAATTTGACAAGGCTGAAGCAAAGGAGACCTTCTTCCGCTTCGCAAAGAAAAAATGGTTTGTTCCGAAGGACTACTTCGCGGGCGGCAATATGGACAAGATAAGCGGCGTCTATTATCCCTTCTGGGTGACCGATGCCGATACCGACTCCGAGATGCGCGGAATAGGCAAAAACGTACGCTCGTGGCGCTCTGGTGATTACCGCTATACCGAGACCACCACCTATGCCGTTTACCGCCGCGGAGCGATACACTTTGAGGACATCACCACCTCTGCGATATCCACCGAGGATAAGGCGATGCTTGAGGGTATACTTCCGTATCCCGTCGAGGACTATCAGGATTTCTCAATGCCGTATCTTCAGGGCTATGTCGCAAAGAAGCGCGACATCGAAAGAGAGCTTCTCTCGTCTGAGGTCAAGGGCAGGATGAACTCTTATGCAAGAACTCTCCTTGAGCGCACCACCAATTACGGTTCGCTCGCGGTCAATCACCTCGACGTCTCGATCCTCAAGAGCCATTGGGAATACAGCCTGATGCCTATCTGGATATTAACCTACAAGAAAAAGCACAAGAAGGATAAGAAAAGGGACAAGACCTACGTTTACGCTATGAACGGCTCGACCGGTAAGGTTTACGGTGAGCTCCCCGTGAGCATACCGAAGCTTATTTTGGCTGCGCTCGGTGCGTTTATCGGCGCGGGACTCCTCTCCTTCCTTCTCGGCTGCGCTTTCTTCATATAGGAGGCAATATGACTGAAGTAATTATAATTTCCGTTATTATCGCCGTCGCTGCGGCAGCTGCCGTGTGCGTGAGCGTTGTAACCAAGTATAAGAGAGGTCTTTTCTCTCCGATATATCCCCTCGAGCATTATACAGATCTGAATCTCACTCACCGCGAGGACAGATTCCTTAACAGACACGTCACCCGTGTCAGAGTTCAGTCCTCTGACAATAAGAGGAAATAAAACAGAGCATCTGGAAGGATAAAAATATGTCAGGACCGATCACAGGCACGTTTATCGACGAGATCACTTACGATATCCCCTCGTCAAACTGGTCAGAGCGACAGTGGAAACGGGATCTCGATAATATGCAGAGGGTAGGTATAGACACCCTCATATTCATTCGCGGCGGATTTTACGGCAAGACCATTTATCCCTCGAGCTATTTCCGCACCGGGCACACTGACGACTTTGCGGGATTTATTCTCACCGAGGCGGCAAAGCGCAAGATGAACGTGTATATGGGACTTTATATATCCACGATCGACTGGAGCGGCGGAAACGCGGCGTCGGAGATCGAGCTTAACCGCCACTTTATTGATGAAGTCTATTCAAGGTATAAGGGCATACCGTCATTCAAGGGGTGGTATATCCCGCAGGAAGCGAGCAGGGATGAGCTCAACATAACCGAGGTTATGAAGGGGCTGTCTTATCTGTGCAAGGCTAAGGATCCGAGCATGCCCGTGCTCATCAGCCCGTATTTCAATACCCACGTCACAGGCGGTGATTTTACAGTGGCACAGCACGCGGAGGAGTGGCACGGTATATTTTCACGCTGCAGCGAGCAGATAGATATCTGCGCATTTCAGGACGGCTCCGCTCCCATAGAGACTATGCGTGAGTATTTTGTCGAGACCAGGAAGCTCTGCGACGAGTTCGGCATGGCTCATTGGGTGAACACCGAGACCTTTGAACGAGATGTAAGGCAGATGTATTATCCCATCCCGTTCAATCTTCTTAAGGAGAAGCTGACGCAGCACGAGGAGTATGCGGATAAGATAATAACCTTTGAGTTCTCGCACTTTTTAAGTCCTCAATCGATATATCCCTCGGCAAGAAATCTTAACAGACTCTACCGCAGATATTACAAAAAATAATTTATATGAATTAAGCAAGGTTAGAAATCAAAAACTAATCTTGCTTTTTCTATTTACTTTAATAATTTTTTGTGGTAAAATATATAGTGCGAAAATATGTGAATAAGATGAAGATCGCATTTATTCTGTCAGCAAGGAGGACGGTATGCAAAACGGCAAGTTTATACTTAAAAGTGAATACAAGCCGACGGGCGATCAGCCTGCGGCAATCGCAGCCTTGACCGAGGGCATACTTGCCGGAGAAAGGGCGCAGACGCTCGTCGGTGTTACCGGCTCGGGCAAGACCTTTACTATGGCAAACGTCATAGCGAACCTTAACCGTCCCACCCTCGTTCTCGCGCACAACAAGACGCTCGCGGCTCAGCTATGTACGGAGTTCCGTGAGTTTTTCCCGGATAATGCGGTCGAGTACTTCGTATCCTACTACGATTACTATCAGCCCGAGGCGTATATACCCGGCAAGGATATGTATATCGAGAAGGACGCGATGATAAATGACGAGATAGATATGCTCCGCCACAGCGCCACCTCCGCGCTCTTTGAGAGGCGTGACGTAATTATAGTTGCGTCGGTATCCTGTATTTATTCGCTCGGCGACCCCCTTGAATATCAGGGGCTGCTCGTTTCGCTGAGACCCGGGCAGCAGATGTCGCGCGACGACCTTATCCGCGCCCTCGTAGCTATCAGCTACGAGCGAAACGATATGAACTTTATCAGAAACAAGTTCCGCGTCAGAGGCGACGTCGTTGAGATATATCCCGCATCCGCGAGGGACTATGCTGTCAGGGTTGAGTTTTTTGGCGACGAGATAGATCGGATATCCAAGATAAACACCGTGACCGGCGACGTTATCGAGCGCCTGTCCTATACCGCCGTATTCCCCGCGACGCATTACGCCGTATCCGACGAGAAGCGTGAGGCGGCTCTTGCGGAGATAGAGGAGGAGATGCGGGAGCGTGTTAAGTTTTTCCGCGCTGAAAATAAGCTTATCGAGGCGCAGAGAATAGAGGAGAGAACGAAATACGATATAGAAATGCTCCGCGAGGTCGGCTTCTGCTCGGGCGTCGAGAACTACTCGCGCGTCCTTTCGGGCAGACCCGAGGGCTCTACACCCTATACGCTTCTCGACTATTTCCCCGACGATTTCATTATGTTCGTGGATGAGTCGCACGTAACTCTGCCGCAGGTGCGAGGCATGTCAGGCGGAGACTACGCGAGAAAGAGCAATCTCGTGGAGTACGGCTTCCGTCTTCCGTCTGCTTTTGACAACCGCCCCCTTTTCTTCAACGAGTTTGAGGAGCGTATAAGACAGGCGGTATTCGTCAGCGCTACCCCCGGTGAATACGAAAGGAGCGAGAGCTCTTCCGTCGTCGAGCAGCTTATAAGACCTACCGGACTCATAGATCCGCTGGTAGAGGTCAGACCGGTTGAGGGGCAGGTAGATGATCTGCTATCCGAGATACGTGCCACTGTCGAGAGGGGAGAGAAAACTCTCGTTACCACCCTCACCACCAAGATGGCGGAGGATCTGACCGAATATCTCGCCGCAAACGGCATCAAGGTCAAGTATATACATCACAGAGTCGAGACTATCGAGCGCATGCAGATAATACGCGATCTGAGACTCGGTCTCTTTGACGTCCTCGTGGGTATCAACCTTCTTCGCGAGGGACTTGACATACCCGAGGTGTCCCTCGTCGCTATACTCGATGCGGATAAGGAGGGCTTCCTTCGCTCGGAGACCTCGCTTATACAGACGGTCGGACGCGCCGCGAGAAATATTAACGGACACGTTATAATGTATGCGGATACAGTCACACGCTCGATGAAGGGCGCGATAGACGAGACCAACCGCCGCCGCGAGATACAGATGAGGTATAACGACGAGCACGGCATAACGCCCGCGACGATAAAGAAGAAGGTCGCGGACGTGATCGAGATAGGCAAGAAGGTGAAGCCGGAGAGCGACAGGAAGCTCTCGAGGCTCGAGAGAGAAAAGATGATAGAGAGGCTCACCGCCGAGATGCGCGATGCGGCAAAACGGCTTGAGTTCGAGCAGGCGGCATATATCAGGGACAGAATTAAGGAACTGAGAAAGTGAAGCTTGGTTAAAACAGAAAAGGTGATAAAATGTCAAGAAATATAGTCATTAAAGGGGCTAAAGTTAATAACCTGAAGAATATCGACGTAACGATACCGCGTGATAAGCTTGTCGTACTGACGGGACTTTCGGGCAGTGGCAAGTCGTCGCTCGCCTTCGATACTCTTTACGCGGAGGGGCACCGCCGCTTCGTTGAGAGCCTTTCGTCCTACGCCCGTATGTTTATCGGACAGATGGACAAGCCCGAGGTCGATCTTATCGAGGGACTCTCCCCGTCGATATCCATAGATCAGAAGACGACCTCTAAAAATCCGCGCTCGACCGTGGGCACGGTTACGGAGATATACGACTATCTCAGACTCCTTTACGCAAGAGTGGGAACGCCGCACTGTCCCGTCTGCGGCAAGGTCATCGAGCAGCAGTCGCTCGATCAGATAGTGGCAAAGATACTTTCGCTTCCGGAGGGGACGCGCTTTATGGTGCTTGCTCCCGTCGTCCGCGCTCAGAAGGGCATGCACGAGAAGGTATTTGCCGACGCGAGAAAGAGCGGCTTCGCTAGAGTTCGCGTCGACGGCAGCCTTTACGACCTTACCGAGACGCTTGAGCTCGATAAAAACATAAGGCACACGATAGACATAGTGGTGGATAGACTTGTCATCAAGGATGATATACGCTCGCGCCTTTCCGATTCCGTGGAGAGCGCGTTGCGCGTTTCTGACGGCAGAGTGACGGTAGTTACAGTGCCGCGCGAGGGAGAGCCCGAGGAGCTCGAGTTCTCACAAAAGTACGCCTGCGAGGAGCACGGCATCAGCTTCCCCGAGCTTGAGCCGAGAATGTTCTCCTTCAATAACCCGATCGGAGCTTGCCCCGAGTGCGCGGGCATCGGAAATATGCAGCGGATATCCGTAAAGAAGCTTATTCCGCACAAGCATCTGTCGCTCCGCGACGGCGGTATAGCAGTAAACGGCTTCAAGACCATGACGGAGGATTCATGGACCGGTCCGCTCGTTGCCGCGGTGGGTGAGATCTACGGATTCACGCTTGATACACCGCTCTCGGACTTTACAGAGGAGCAGATGGACGTCCTTATGTACGGCTCGGGAATGCGCAAATATAACGTTACGCGATATTTCGGCGGCGAGGGCAGAGAGCAGAGCACCACCTTCGACGGCATCGTACGCATTATCGAGAAGCGCATGAGGATGCAGGGCGGGGATTATTATCAGGAGTTCGTTGAGGAGGTCGCCTGCCCGAAGTGTAAGGGCAGACGTCTTTCGGATACCGTCCTCGGCGTTACCGTCGGCGGACTCAATATTGACGAAATAACAAGGCTTTCGGTCGATAAAATGCTGAAATTCGTTGAGGAGCTTACCTTCGACGAGTCAAAAACCATAATCGCGAAAGAGGTCCTCAAGGAGATAAAGGCGCGCCTCAATTTCCTGATCAGCGTCGGTCTTGATTACCTTAATCTTGCGAGAACCGCGGGCACTCTCTCCGGCGGCGAGGCTCAGAGAATACGCCTTGCCACACAGATAGGCTCTGCATTGACAGGTGTTCTGTATATACTGGACGAGCCCAGCATAGGCTTACACCAGAGAGATAACGGCAAGCTTATAGCTACACTCAAGCATCTTCGTGAGCTTGGCAATTCGGTCATAGTCGTAGAGCACGACGAGGAGACGATGCGCGAGGCAGACTTTATCGTAGATATCGGTCCCGGCGCGGGGATCCACGGCGGCGAGGTCGTCGCCTCCGGCACTCCTGACGAGGTCGCAAAATGCGAGAGATCCATCACGGGCGCCTACCTTTCCGGCAGAAGGTCCATACCCGTGCCGAAAAAGCGCAGGGAAGGGACGGGTGAGCTCTTACACATAGAGGGTGCGGAGGAGAATAATCTGAAAAAGGTAAGCGTGGATATCCCGCTTGGCAAGTTCGTGGCAGTCACGGGTGTGTCGGGCAGCGGCAAATCCTCTCTCATCAACGCGGTTCTCTTAAGAACACTTCAGCGCGATCTTAACCGCGCGGTCACCTATCCCGGCAAGGTTGAAAGCATAACCGGACTTGAGCATCTTGACAAGGTCATCGCCATCGACCAGAGCCCTATCGGCAGAACGCCGAGATCTAACCCCGCCACCTATACCGGACTCTTTACCGATATACGAAACCTATTTGCCAAGACCAAGGATGCCAAGGCAAAGGGGTACGATGCGGGCAGGTTTTCCTTCAACGTCAGAGGCGGCAGATGCGAGGCGTGCGAGGGTGACGGTGTAAAGTGTATAGAGATGAACTTCCTTCCCGACGTTTACGTCAAGTGCGATGTTTGCGGAGGTAAGAGGTACAACAGAGACACCCTTGAGGTAAAATACAAGGGTAAGAGCATATACGACGTCCTCGAGATGTCAGTAGAGGAGGGAATGTATTTCTTCGAGGGACTTCCCCAGCTTGAGCGAAAGCTCCGCACTCTCTATGACGTAGGACTCGGATACGTTAAGATAGGACAGTCATCTACCACTCTTTCGGGCGGTGAAGCGCAGAGAGTAAAGCTCGCCACCGAGCTATCAAAGCGCTCGACCGGCAAGACCATATATATCCTCGACGAGCCTACCACGGGACTTCATACCGAGGACGTATCTAAGCTTATATCCATTCTTGACAGACTCGCGGATGCGGGAAATACCGTAGTTACGATAGAGCACAATCTCGACTTAATTAAGTGCGCCGATCACATTATCGACCTCGGACCCGAGGGCGGAGACGGGGGCGGAACTGTGGTTGCCACGGGTACTCCCGAGGAGGTCGCACAGTGCGAGAAGTCATACACGGGTATGTTCTTAAAAGATAAATTAACGCAGAATTTGTAAGGTAAAGTTTACAATGTATTACGGAACAGTAAAGAAATTTGACGTCGCTAACGGAGAGGGCATCAGAACGACCCTCTTCGTCAGCGGATGCACCAACAGATGCAATAATTGCTTTCAGCCGGAGACGTGGGCGTTTGATTACGGCGAGCCCTTCACCGCCGAGGTTGCCGAGGATATACTCGCGACCTTCGAGACTCCGTCGGTACGCGGTCTTACCGTTCTCGGCGGCGAGCCTATGGAGCCGTCGAACCAGCGAGCGCTCCTGCCGTTTCTTCGCGAGTTTAAGCGACGCTATCCTGCGAAGAATCTCTGGCTTTTCACCGGTAATCTCTACGAGGAGCTTACTTCACCGGTAGGCTCTCATCCGAAAAGTCTTGATATCACGGAGGAGATTCTGTCGCTGGTCGATATTCTTGTAGACGGCAGATTCGAGGAGGATAAAAAGCAGCTCGGACTGCGCTTCCGCGGCTCTTCAAATCAGCGTATCATAGATATGAATAAAACGAGACAGGCTGGCGAGATCGTCATTTGGGACGGCTGCAGACTCGATAAAACCTATCAGAAAAATGAGGAGACAAAATGATGAAAGTTAGAATAAAAAAGCTCGACGAGCGAGCAGTTCTTCCGACCTACGGTACCGATTATTCCGCAGGTGCTGACCTTTATGTCCTTACCGACGGAACGGCAGAGATAGCGCCTCACGCTACCGTTTTGCTCCGCACGGGTATCGCTGTTGAGATTCCCGAGGGCTATTGCGGTCTTATATTCGCAAGAAGCAGTCTTGGAGCAAAGCGCGGGCTCGCTCCCGCAAATAAGGTAGGAGTGATCGATGCCGATTATCGCGGTGAGGTCAGAGTAGCATTACATAACCACTCCGATATCCCTGCCTCTGTCGAAAACGGAGAGAGAGTAGCGCAGCTTGCCATCGTCCCATTTCTCAAGGCGGAGTTTGAGCTTGCCGACGAGCTTTCCGACACGGTGCGCGGCGCAGGCGGCTTCGGCTCTACGGGAACCAAATAAATTATCTTGCGATTATACGAAAGAGGTACTGTCATTGTTTCAAATTCGATGTTTTCTACCTGTACCTCCATAAAGAATGGGGACCTTAATGTCGCGCTGGAAAACGCGACCGTTCATTGCAATTACGTAAAGTATTTTTTCAATGACCCGAGACGGTGAAAAGTACCGCCTAGGGTCATTTTTTTGAAAAGAATAATCTTAGATTGTTAATACTCCACAAAATATAAACGGCATTTTTGACAAAATCAACAGTTTGGGACTTCGTTTAAGTAATTTTAACATTTTAAAGTGTTGACATGTGGGATTTATTATTATATAATAAAGCACAACTTCAAAATTATTAGTATTTAAACATATGTAAATTATTCTCTTATCTTCAGGAGGTAATAAAATGAAGAAGACAGCAAAAGGAGTAAGACATCACAGAGCTTTTTGCACGCTATTGATACTGTGTGCACTGTTAACTTGCATGTTCTTCCTTGCCTCGTGTGGTTCGGATTCGACCGCTCACAATTGTATGTTTGGAGGCAGTAAGATCTCCAGCGATAAAATTTCCTCAAGCTCCAGCACGACGTATCTGGATTCGTTTAAATCGGCGGCATCGTCATCGATATATACAGATGGCTCTAACGCAGTGCTTTTCTATTATTTGGACTCCAGCATAACCTTAACCGAGCCGCTTGAGATTCCCGAAGGACGTTATATCGGAATATGCCTTAACAATTACACTATCACGGTTAACGGTAAAACGATTTCGGAGGATAGCGGCGAAACGTTCGTTCTCGGTACTGATTATAATTTCATCTCCTCAGCGACGGAAGCTGAAGGTGAAACGACCGAGGAAGCAACAGAGCAGACCGCCGGTAAGGGAGGCATCTTCGTCTACACCTGCGGTGTTCACGGCATTCACGGCGAAAGCAACTACATTTACCTTGACCAGGGATTCATTGACCTGGTCGGTCTGAGCGGGTTGAACGTTTTTGAAAAGCTCGGCGCGGATAATTCTCTTTTTATTTCATTGAGAGATAACACCGTGGAAGAGACCGCCGAAGGCGAAACGGGCGATGACGGAGAGACTGACGTCACAGCCTCTGCCGCGGGACCTACCCCCTATAATTTTAACTATGACGCTTTTGTAGTTCCCGATGGCTATCTGCTTTCAATTTGCTTGAACGGACAGACTCTTGCCGAGGGCTCTGAGGAAAAGCTCAGATCCGGTAACGGCTCGGTCTTAATATTTGACTGTATGTCTCCGACCTATCACGACTGTATACATCTTGATAGTCTGGTTCTTCCGATAAACCAAACTATCATGGACAACATCGGATCCTATATTCCCTCGTTCATTAAGAATAACACGATCAGCGCGTATCTCGTTGAAGACGTATCATGGAGTGGAAATCTCCCTGTTCCGGAAGACGTTGAATTCAGGATATGTCTTAACGGCTTTAGCGCTAACGGTGCCGTCGCTCCGGGCGGCACGTCCGAGATCTACACCGATCCCGATACAAACGAGAGCGAGACCGTAACCTACGGATACGGTGTCATCTACGATTGCTCGAACCATATTTGCGACGATATATGCACGGACGGCACCATGCTTGCGTTGAGTGAAAAATCTTTTTTGTGGAATCTTGAGACGCTGAAGCTTTTAGCGTGTCCGGACTCTCCGGTGACCGTATACTGCGTACTTGAAGACGATATACCCGACGAGGATATCCCGATCATAGAAGGACTTAACCTTGAGATATGTGTTAACGGCTTCAAGAACAGAACCTCCAAGTCGTTGCGTGCGGATGACGGAACCGTCAAGGGAAGCGTCAATTATTATAACTGCGTAAGTATTTCCTACCGGTGCGGTGTGACCGATCTTGCGTATGCGGCGTTTGGCTTGAGTATGGAATCCATACCCATTTCAGTCAATACCGCCGAGGATATTACATCACTATTCGGCAATTTCGGCGAGGATATATTCTTCTGCCTGCTTACCGAGGATCTTGTCGGCGGCGGGGAGATCAATTCTCCGAATGGCGCCGCGATCGTACTCTGTCTTAACGGTCATTCTCTGGGTGACGTTACCGTTCCCGAGGACCAAAGCATTCTGGTGCATAATTGTACTACACAGTATTGCTCCGAGCTTAATACGGAAATTGTGGCATTTGATCAGGGCGTTTTTGATTTCATTGAATTGATAACCATGATCGAAAATGAGGACGGAACTATCGAATATAGTCCCATTGAATTTATTTTCGATATTCAATTTGCTCTTAACGAGGATGTTGAAGTTCAGGAGGGAATCATACAAGTGATCGACGGAGTAACGGTAAGCATCTGTGAGTGCGGTCATGAGTATAAAGGATTTGATGAAAGTGCGAGCGGAATTGAAATTCACGACGGATGCCAGAACGTTACGGCTTCTGAATCTGAAAACGATTTCTATGCTTATCCTTACACGCATATTAATTCCTGCATCATGTCATACCTGACCGGAATACCGAGCGTGTCGATCGATGCGTCGGATTTCGATGAGAACGGAGATCTTGCTCTGGAGATAGACCCCACGGTGGGTGTAGTATTATATCATCTTACCTCGGATCTTACCGCGTCGGGAAAGATCACCGCTCCGGAAAATACCGGCGCGATAATCTGTCTTAACGGTTATTCGATGGGGGATGATATAACGCTTGGTGAAAACGTTTACGTTTTCGAGTGCCGTCAGCAGTACTGTGAAGCAGAAAAGGATATTATCCACGCGGTCGATCAGGATTTGGTTGACTTATTCTATGAGATAGGCGGAGTCGAGATTGACTTTCATCTTGTTTTTGCCGCCGGCGAGGATCTTGAAATTTCCGAGGGTACATTCACGCTTATTGACGGAGGCTCGTTAAGCGTTTGCGCCTGCGAATATACCGTGACGGGACTTGATGGTATCGCTTCCGTTCACGACACTTGTACATCCGCTGAGCTTAGCTGCGCCGTATGTCAGCGCAGCACCGCGTTCCCGCTTAATTTCGCGACTCTCAGGGAGATGATCGACAATGACGGAAACGTCATTCTTCCCGCTGGAAGCTATTACTGTTATCTCGAGAATGATTTTCAGCTCACGAGGGAGCTTAAGATCCCCGACGGTGTCGATCTTCATATATGCCTTAACGGATACAATCTGTATTCGCCATATCTTTGGTTCGATTCCAAGACCTTTGGCCGCGGTTTCCCCGAAAGCACGGCTATCGCTCTTGCCTCTGTTGATGCGGGAGGAATTTGGAGCATTCACGACTGTTCTCCTGGTATGACCGGTGAGATCTCGTTAAGGTATTTCCGTAAGGACATCAACAATGACGGATATGCCGAGATGATGCTTGTTTATTCCGAAGATGACGAAGGCTGGGAGGCTCTCGGCGAAGGATTGGGATCTGCCTTGGGCGCGGCGCTTGCGAACGTAGCTGTAAACTACGGAACCATCAACGTATACGGCGGAAATATCAATGCCGTTGTAGGTTTTATAAATTATGGCAACGGTGTGATAAATATTTACTCCGGAAAGGTTAATTCCGCTTTTGCGGGAATTATGCAGATAGGTGTTATACAGACCTCATCGGGTAATTACGCGGGAGACGCGAATATCTATATAGGTGATGACGGCACCGTTTCATCAGCTGCATTTGGAATTTTAAACCTTGGCGGTGACGTTACCCTCGACGGCGGTACTATAAATGCCGGAATTATCGGCGTGATGTCAAATTCGTTAATTGAAATTGAAGGATACGATGCGCAGACCTCCATGACCTTGAACAGCGGAGAGATCAACGTAGGCAGCATCGGTCAGATTATGTCATCGGAAACCGTGCTCTCCTCGATGGGCACCTCCTCCGAAGAACTTTTGGACTTTTCGGCTTTGCTTGAAGGTATTGGAGGCGTATATGCTATTATGGGCACGAGCAGCCTGACGGTTAACGGCGACGTTGATATCAATATAGGAAATATACCCGAGCTTACCGGATTGCCCGCTTCGGACATGATCTTCGATTCATCCGTGGATATAGAGGTTTCCGAGAACGTGAGCGCGCAGTATTCCGTTGCTGCCTCCGATGTTATCAATATGGGTGACAGCGATATATTCAATGCTGCCGACGGATACTCAAAGGTTATCAACGAGTACGGAGAAACTATAATATTGCCAATTCCTTCGGGTGAAATGTACGCTTCGATAACCGGTATATCCGCAAGCACCGGCGGAGAGATC
>CAYWPS010000018.1:0-30224 GCA_964460165.1 uncultured Ruminococcus sp.
TTCTGCCGATATATTCACTTTCGTGAAATATGTTCACGAAAGATGAATTCGATATATTGTCGCTTCGCTTCGCTCCGATTCGATATGAGATAAATCCCTCTCGCTTTTGACATATATCGCCCGTTGGCGATGTATGCAAAAGCATATCGAGCCGTAGGCATATCGAGTTGCGTCAGCAACATATCGAAAATCCCGTCAGGGATTTATCTCGACGCGTGATTGTCCGTTAAGGACATCACGCTAAAAGCTGTGCGTCTGTCTTTCTTTATAAGTTTAGCTTGCGATGCGGCTTGAAAGCCTTTTCAGCAGCTCGGAAAGCGGTACTATAAGAAGACCGAGTCCGAGATTGGAGAATCCGTGTATAAGATCAAAGGGTATACCGGATATGATCCACGCGACAGTCTGCTTAAAATTCAAGCCAAACATCAATGCCTGAGCCGGAGCGTAAAGCGCGCCAAAGGCAAAGCCGTGGAGCGCACAAATTGACGAATACACTACGTATGCGGCTTTTTTCGGCATTTTCCTCGGTAAAAGCATAGTAATACCCCACAGGATAGTCCAGATATAAGTGTACGGAAGCCACCATAGGTTAAAGCCCGAGAACAGACCGTTAAGCATAACGTAGATATATATCGGTATAAGAGCGCGCTTGCGGTAAACGAGTGTGTAGGTGACCGTCAGCATTCCAAGCAGGTGGATATTCGGAAGCGCCTCCATAATGATCTTGGTGGCGAACATGACCCCACCGAGCATTGCGAAAATGCACATTTCCCTGACCTTGACGGAGCTGTCCCGGGTGTTCTTCCTCTCCATCTTATTTCTGCTTCACGAGCTCGTAATGCTCGCCATCCGCTATAACTGCACCGTCAACTCCAACCGGCATCAGCTCGCCGGATCTATAGAGCGCCCAGTACGTGCCATCCTTGCCGTAATCCGCCTCGATTCCGTTTACAAGCGTAACGTAAAGACCGTAGGGACCATCCTCGCCCAAAATCAGCTCATGCTCAAGAAGCGCCGCCCCAAGAGTTTCCTTATCGGTGCGGATCGTAAAGGTGACCGACTGATCCTCCGCCTTAACCTCGACCTCGACGGTTTTTGCTCCGTCCCCAAACTCCATATCGCGACGGTAGGTTGCGTTCTCCCACGCGCCCGTCTTCTCAGCCGTGTTGCAGGATGCGAGGAGCGTACAGATAAGAACCGCGACCAACGTAAGTGATAAAATTTTCTTCATCTTTTTTCCTTTCGCTTTGTTATTTACAAAAGGATAAAATAAAAACGCTCTTCTCTGAAGAGAAGAACGAGCGAAAAAGGATACCCTGCCGTATCCTGTCTTACCCCCTTCTCTTCTTTTGCCCAAGAGATTTTTACGAGTCGCATCCCGATAAGCATTCCGACTTGTGAGAGATTCTCATATACGGTAATGGCTGTTGTTGCAGATTCACACTGCGATTTCCTTATCCCCGAATATGCCGTCCGGCAGCATACCCGACAAAGAGCCTAGGCTCTATGAGCTGCGTTTATTCTTTTGTTAATGATATTTTAACACGGGCGGCGGCATTTTTCAAGTGTTCCCGTTAAAAAAGAGAGCTTATTTTGAGGGTGAGCGAGAATATATCGCCGAGCTTGATACCGGAAAAACTTTTCGGAATATATGTCCAGCAAAATGCCGATCGCGGAAGGGTAAGCAGATTCTCCTATTTTGACCGTGTAAGGATTCTTGGTTTCTTTATTCGATGCGCTGAAGGACATATATTTCAAAATTATAAGAATTTGCGATCTCAAAATCAAGAGTGTCGCCCCCGGAAATGCCGGTAAACGTCACTGAAAATGCCGTATTAATCCTTCGCCACGTTTCCTCTTTTTCACCCATGCAGCCGACAGAAGCAAAACAATAGGCAAATATGACAGTTAATAATAAAAGCTATGCAATGTTTTTCATAACCAGCTCCATCAAATTTTACACGTGTTTTTAGATCATTCTTTATATTTGAAGACTCCCTTGCCCCATCCCGTCGGTTCACCGCGGGCAATAAGCTCCGCGTAGGCGCGGCGAAGCGAGCTATCCGTCGGAAGATGCGAGGGGTCGCCGTCGAAGCTCACGTCAAAAAGCCGCCATGCTTGGCTGTAATCGGGGTACTCTCCCGATGCGTATATCTCAAAATCCTCCATAAAGGCAAGGAGATTTGACCCCTGCCTCAGCATTTCCCTATGCTTAGGAAAAAGAAGCCACGAGCTGCATACAAAGAATATTTCTTCGCCAAGCGTATCTCTGTAAAAATCTGCCGCAAGCCTATAAGACGCGAGAGTGCTTTCTCGGTCAAGACGTCCGCCCGTTCTCGGGATGTGTACGTTGACAACGCGGCTCTCGGGCTTAAGACGTACGCCGTCGATCTCATACTCCGTGCCAAAATCGACTATCTCAAACTGAAGTCTGCCAAGGTGGAAGCGCTCAAGCTTGAAAAATCCCGAAAACCACTTGGCAACAAACGTGCCGACAACGCCGTGCACACACTTACATTCGTCAAGCTTATATCTGAGGTCAAGAGCTGTGTCAAGGAATATCTCGTCACTTATACCCGACCTCTTGTAGTATTCGCGCAACCTCTTGGTATAGCAAAGAAACAGGATAAGCGCTCCCGTATATTCGTGTATCCCCGCGGTCTTTGACAGCCGCCTCATACGCTCTATCGCAGCTTCGTAATCAATATTATATCCCTCGTCATACTCGGATATAAGCCTCGAGAGCTCCTCACCGCATAACGAGGTAAGCCTATCGTATGCTCGCAAAAGCGCGCAGGCAGCGTCAGAAGGATACTCACATTCATGCATAAAGGTCTTGAGATATTCTCGCATTGTGCTCCTCTTTCGTGTTATTTGTACACTTTAGTTGTCTGAATAGCGGTCCGGAAAAGCGTTTACATGCTCGGTATAGATAGCAGAAATATCATCAACTGTTAATATTCCGTCCTTAAGCGCAGTGGAAAGATTACAAAAATCGTCCTCGTAAAATACAAGTATCCCGTTGCCGTTATGGTATCTGAACAAGAATCCCTCTATCTCCTCAGACCACAGTGCATCGTCAGCCGGCGTATCGAGCAACGCCACGTAAGCACCGTCGTACTCGCCGTAATAGCAAGCTACCGAAGGAAATTCGCTACCCGGATAATAAGCGCAGTAAACGTCTCTTATATACTCCTCGTAAGGCGCCATGGCGTTTCCGTCATAGGTCATTGAGGTTATCCTGACCGGTCCGTCCGGCATGATAAAGGAGTACTGCCAATAGTCCTCCGTCTCAAGCTCCCTTTGCAGCTCCTCGCCATTGACGTACAGAACGAACCCGAGATCGTATACCATACTCACCTTAACGGTTACGGTCTCTCCTGCCTTGTAGTAAGGGCGGAGCTCCTCATAGAGTGATGTGCTGATATTGTATCCCAGACTGTGATATCCCGCTATCGTGAGCTTATTATCTATCTTAAATATAGCAAAAAGCGAGCAGGCTACAGAGTCCTCGCCTTCGTAAACGTAGCAGGTCGTACGGATACGGTACATCCCCTCTCTGGATACGTTGACGTATTGCAAGGAATAGCTTTTATTCTGCGCGGATATAGGAGAAAGAACGTAGGCGATCTCTATGAAAGCGGCATCAGACCTCATGCAGTTCACCCATTCCCCGTCCTCGTAGCGCTCAACCGTGTAATCCGCGCCGTATGTTACCTCGTGTAAGGTCGCGTTGCTCCACAGTACGTTAAGCTTAATATGATCGCCGGAATAATCAACGCCCGTCACTCTTATGCTGACGCCGTCGTAATCGGAGCCTACGGTACCCGGCTCGATGTATGGATCGCGGCAGGCAATGAGCGAAAGCATGGTTGCCAAAACAAGTAATATACAAATGAGTATCCGATAAAAGTTCTTCATAGCTCCTCCTCTCTATCCTATATGACAGTATAATGATCGCAAAGGTTACATTATTTGTAAAAATATTATAACATATTTTTACCGTGTTTGCAAGTGCACTCTATATGAGTCGATAAAATAACGCGTTTAAATAAAAATCGGCTTTATTTTGGCATAAGCAAAAAAAGAGTCAAGAGGTGGAAATCCGGAAATTTCCACCTCTTTCTTAATAAAGCTTATTTTAAGCTGTCTTCATTGCTAACCTGACTCTTTTTCGGTTACGCCTGAATTAAGCAGCCCCATTATTTAATATCAAATTCAGGAGCTGCATCGAGCTCATGCGGAACCGGTGCACCGTTTTTCTTTCGCTGCTTTACGCACTCGGTGAGCAGATATTCTATCTGTCCGTTGAGCGAGCGGAAGTCATCCTCTGCCCAGGCTGCTATTGCGGCATAGAGCTTCGGAGAGAGGCGCAGGGGCACCTGCTTCTTTGCGTTATCGCTCATTAATAAAGGCTACCCGAGTTAACTATTGGCTGAGCGTCCTTGTTTCCGCAAAGGACAACGAGGAGATTGGAAACCATTGCCGCCTTACGCTCCTCGTCAAGATGGATGCTGCCGTTTGCCTCGATGCGCTCAAGAGCCATCTCGACCATACCTACCGCGCCGTCAACGATCATCTTTCTCGCGTCGATGATAGCGGATGCCTGCTGACGCTGAAGCATGACAGCGGCGATCTCGGTAGCGTATGCAAGGTAGGTGATCCTCGCCTCTATAATCTCGATGCCCGCCTCGTCAACTCTGGACTGTATCTCGTCCTTAATACGATTAGCAACTACCTCGCTGGAGCCGCGAAGGCTTCCGTCATCTGCTACGCCGTCACCGGTGGTATCTACGCCGGGAGCTACGTCGTAAGGATAGACGCGCACTATATTACGGAGCGCGGTGTCACACTGAAGCGAAAGGAATTCCTTATAATTATCTACGTTGAATACCGCCTTTGCGGTATCTACTATTCTCCAAGTAACCGCGATGCCGATCTCAACGGGGTTGCCGAGGCAGTCGTTGATCTTCTGACGGTTGTTGTTGAGAGTCATAATTTTGAGAGAAAGCTTCTTGTCTACGGGTGCGACGGTGCCCGCAGAGGCAAGAGTATTCTCTATAACCGTGTTTACGTCACCGCTCTGATTAAGCTTGGTCTTTGCGGCGGGATTAACGGACGAGCAGAAGGGGTGTACGGCGTAGAAGCCCTCGCCCTTTATAGTACCGACGTACTTACCGAAGAGGGTGAGTACGAGCGCCTCCTGCGGCTTAAGGATCCTGAGCCCCATATAGGGTATCCAGCCGAGGCAAAGCCACACTAAGCCTACGATAAACACGGTATTGCCGAGCGCCTCGTTGCCCGTATCCATCATAACACCGCCGAAAATGGTAACGGCAATAGAGGCGAGAAGCTCAAGGGTCGTGAGAACGAGCACCTTCATACCGTTCTTTTTGTTCTGTAACAGTTTTTCGTTCATTTTTGTCTCCTTCTAATGTTTTATAAATTTGTTTTTTAACGAGCGTCAGCTCTTACATCTTTATGATATCATTTTGATATCAGTTTGTCAATAGGTTTTTGAAAAAATTGCAAAAAAATCAAAAAACGGCTATTTACCCGCTTTTTTTATAGGACAAATAACCGTTTTATTATTATGAAGCTATTTCACTATAACCTCGACGTCCGAGAACAGCTCGGTGTTTACGGAAACGTGGCACTTATAATCATTGGGATTGCTCTCGATGATTATTCTTTTCGTAAGCACGACGGGATTCTTGTTCTCAATACCGTCAACCGTAGCCTTGTCGATATCCGGTACGAGCTTCGGCAAAACGTAGAAATAATCCTTGTTTGCAAGCTTTATTCCATCTACCACTATTCTCTCGGGCAAGTGACATGTATAGCCGAAGCAGTGATTAGTCCATCCCGCGTTGACAAGTAGAGGCGTACCGATATTATTCACCGTGATATTCTTGAGAATGACGTCGCCATCCCAGGTGCTGCCGTAGTCGCCTCTCAACGCGACGACGGTATCGCTATGGAAAACCGTATTTTCAACGTAGAGCGTTCCCTTTCCTATAACGCTGAGCTTCTGATGACCTATCTCGCTGTTTTTTACCGTTGCGTTATACGTGCCCTGATGAGCGTCAAAGCGCGAGAAAATACATCCGTCGTAGGTAATATTCTTACAGAAGTTACTGCCCATTACTCCCCAGAAGGAGGGATCGGTAATATCGTTGGTCTGTACGGAATCCTTCACCGTTATCGAGTTTGCGGAATTGAAGGAAAGCTCATAGGTGCCCATAGAGTTGTTCGCATTCGTGGAGAGCTTATACACCTTATGAGCGGTGAAGACCGCGTTTTCAATAATGACGTTATTGCAATGCGAAACTGTCAGGAATCCCGCATAAGGCGCGCCCGTATCCCCCTCGTCGCTGATGAGGTGAGTGATACCGTCTATCGTCACGTTGGAGCGTTTTACCGCGATGTTGCGCGCGTAGTAAGTATACTCTCTGGGCGCCGCGTTGGCTCGGGTGATAAACGTACCGCCCGTGACTGTGATGGGCGTATCGCCTACGGGATATGCGACCGCAGAGGTGATCTTTTCATAGTCCCACATTATGGGCGTGGAAGGATCAACATATCCGTCCGTATCGACGAGGACAAGCTCCTGCTTGGGCGCGCCTGAGTTAGCGTTAGCTCCGTAGCGGATATACTGCCTTTCATTCGCGTCTGAGATATACAAAAGAACAGATGTCGCAAATCTTACTCCGATATTACTCTGCCCTGCTTTAAGGCTGTCGATTCCCGTTATTTTGTAAGAAGGCTCATCCGGCGAGAGATAGAAAACGCTCTTCATTCTCACGGGATCCGAGGGGAGTATGCTCCTATCGTCTATAATGAAGGTCGCGCCCGTCCAGACGGTGTCTGTCTTTACAATAACTGCATCGTCGTGTTGACCGAGATAATAGGTCCTGCCTTCCTCTGCACAGACCGTCAATCCGTTAGCATTCGCGTAATCGTGAGCAGCCTTTATAGCAGCAAAGTCGTCGGTAATGCCGTCACCGACCGCACCGTAAGAATTGTAGGTGAGTATTGACATAGGGACTTCCCTCTCGTTTCTTTATTCTTCAATCACTTCTACGTCCGCAAACAAAACCGTATTCGTAGATACGTAAAAGGTATATCCGTTAGGATTGCTCCTTACAGTAATCTTTTCGGTCAGGACTATCTTGTTACTGTTCTGCACACCTCCGACCGTATCGGTGTTGATCTCGTTTTTGAGCGTCGGAAGAACGTAGAATGAAGTTCCGCTCTTAAGCGTAATCCCGTCTATAACGATGGTGGCGGGCAGGTGGCAGGTATAGCCAAAGTAGTGATCGGTCCACGTTCCGTTCACCAGAGTGACCGTGCCGGTATTGTTGAGCGTGACATCCTTGAATATCATATCTCCGTCCCACGTGCTGCCGTAATCGCTTCTTAAATTCACAATATTATTACCTTGGATTACGGTATTTTCAACGTATAGCGTGCCGGAGCCTATGATGCTGAGCTTCTGATGTCCTATCTCACTGTTGATTATAGTGGCGTTATGCGTGCCCTTATGAGCGTCAAAGCGCGAGAATACGCATCCGTCATAGGTAAGATTCTTGCAGTAATTGCTGCCCATAATTCCCCAATAAGCAGTATCGGTAATGGAATTTGTCTGCCTGCAATCCTTGAAGGTAACGTTATTTGAGGCGCTTATACTTATGTCATAAGTACCCATAGAGTTATTTTCATCGGTCAAAAGCTTATAGACCTTATGACCCGTGAGAAGCGCGTTTTTGATAAGAACATTATTGCAGGTGGATATTGCGATAAATCCGTTATAGGGAGCTCCGGTATCGCCCTCTCCTGTTATGGTATGGGTGATGCCGTCCACCGTAACGTTTGATCTTTCGATGCCTATACCGCGCTTATAATACGTATATTCTCTCGGCGCGGCGTTTGCAACAGTGATAAACGTTCCGCCCGTGAGTGTAATAGGCTTATCACTTACGCTGTATGCGTATGCGGCGGTAACAGTATCGTAATCCCACATAATAGGTGTCATAGGATCAACGTTTCCGTTTTCATCAACCAAGATGATCTCCTGCTGTATCGCGCCGGCATCCTCGTTTGTGCCGTATCTTATATACTGTCTGTTGTTATCGTTGTAGATATATAAAAGCACAGGAGTATCAAAGGTCTTGCCGACGTTTTCCTGCCCCTTTGTGAGTGAGCCAATATCGGTTACCGTATATCGCTTGGAATCTGACTTAACGGTGAAAACATTATACCCATCAGCCAAGGCTTCGGGAAGGAGGTCGCTGTCGTCTATAATAAAGGTCGCTCCGCTCCACACAGTATCCGTCTTTATAACGATAGACTCGGCGTGCTGACCGAGATAATAGGTCTTACCGCTCTCGGCAACGACCCTCTGTCCGTGGAGATTGGCTGCCGTGTGAGCCTCCTTTATAGCCTCGAAGTCATCGGTGACTCCGTCGCCCACCGCTCCGTAATCGGAATAGAATACAGTGCTGATCATAACGGAATAGGTCTCACCTTCAGCGAATAGGATATAACTCTCATCCGGAGTAGTAAAGTGATCCTCAAGGAAGGTATCAAAGGCGGTAGTGAGCAAGGTCTCATACGCGCACTCCACGATCAGATCCGTGCCATCCACATAGACTCTGAAGCCGTCCTCACCGGCATAATCGGAGATTTTGATGCGTATAGAGGGGCGTGTGCTGCTCCTTTTTACGTCAAGCCAATAGCCCGCATTGTCATAGAGCACGGTATGAAGCTTGTCAGCACAATACTTCTGATCCTCGTTCAAGGTATCGCAAACTATATCGTATCCTGCCAGATCATTCTCGTTGATCTTGATCGACTTTATAGGATAACTCTGTCTGACGTAAATGTCAGTGGAACGCTCGATGGCAAGATTTTCTATATCGGTCGCGGGATCTGTAAGCTTCAGAACAGAGGTCTGAAAAAGCTTGATGGCACGCACAAGCGACTCGGTCGAGCCGCCGGCAATAATGATCTTTTCGCCAACGACACGGATGGCATAACCGTCATCACCCAGAGAATGAGGATCAATATAATGCTCTTGAAAGGCGTAAAGTCCGCTGCCGATCAGTATCTCCGGCTCATTCCTGTCCTCGGATGCTCTGTAAGCAATATTGAATTTTATACCCGCTTCGTTAAAACAGCCTAACAGCTCCTCATACGCATTGTAATATTCCCTGGGCTTGGAATATGAGCTGACCACCGTGATCTTCGCTTCTGCGCCCGAGGTGATAGGCAGATAGCGTGCGGTATCGATCGGCGGTGTGGGAGCATCGGCTGTGACGTCAGTATCGGTAGGTGTGCTCTTAATAAGATCACAGGACGTAAACGACGCGGAAAATGCAAAAATTATTGTTAATAAGCAAATTAGCCCGAATATTTTTCTAAACATAAAGCTCTCCGAAAAAATTACTTTCCAGCTTTAGTATAGCATAAATATCGGGCTAATTCAATTGTTATATTCTCTCAAAATATTTAGTAAAATTAACTATTATCACTTCATCAGCTCATCGGTGAGCTCGAGTATCTCGGGCGCTACGCGCTCTCTTTCCCTTTTCAAAACCACGTTGTAAACCGGATATGCTACGGCAGCTATTGCTCCGCCGACCACGCCTAATAAAGCTCCTATGATGAGAGCCAAGGGGGCTGATATACCAAGCATAGATGAGAGCTCCGACATGGCAAGACTCATACCAAAGCCGAGAACGAGAGTGCCGACGACACCAAGTATGAGTGATGCGATCGTAGCCTTATTTTCAGCACTGCGGTCGAGCCTGCGAAGCCGCTCCATCTTGCTTTCTTCGCGCTTCTCATACTTCTCGCGTATAGCCTTTATTTCGTCCCGATTCTTTGCTGAGTAGGTATATACAAAGGCGTTCTGCTCATTATTATTGTTCATTTTATAATTTTCCCTTAAGTTGTCTGATTTTTTTGGTGCTTGTATAGATAATGTATACCGCCATGCCGATCAAAAATACGGAAACCGCAGCTCCGGTCGATCCGAGCATTAATCTTCGACTCTCAAAAGTAAGATCCTCTCCGCCAAATGTGGTCAGCATCGTAGCTTCCAGAGTCAGCATCGAAACAGCGGCAGCGGCAAGAGATATTGCTCTCGCGGCAGAATATGCGGGACTGTTATATTTCTTGTATCTGACCGCATTTACGATAGCTGCCGGCAATGCAATGAAGGTGTATGCCGCTATTGCGATCGTCGCTATCTCGTGGTGTCTGAAGGTCCTGTCGAAATAGACCATAAAGAAAATGATCGCGGTTATGGCAAGGTTCATAACAAGAAAAACGTATCCGCAAATACAGTACTTGACAAGCTCGGTACGCATGTCCTCGCCCGCCAGTCTGCTGCCTGTGTAACGGAAAATAAAGAGTCTGAGGAAGGCAAGGCATACGTAATACGCTGCAAGAGCATAGAACCAGAATGATCCGTGTACTATTCCGAGCACAAGCTGAAACAGCGCGAACACAACGTTAAGCACAAAGCTTACCGACAACGAGACGTTCACTCTGAATCTCTCGTCTGTTTGCCATCTCTTAATAAGCTTGTTATTCTCTTTAAATCTTCTCGCCGCGGCTATGACCTCGGGTGCACGGAAGCACCAGACGGTCAGCGTGTAAGCGGAAATAACGTAAGAAAGTATAGCACCGACCGATGCGGTATCAAAGAATAGGAGTGACGCAACAAGAAGCACGATGCTCACGGGAACAAGGGGTATCATTATCGCGATATGCGGATAAATCAATGCCTTAAGTATTTTCTTCCAATCCATAATTATCTTCCTATTTTAACGGTAAACGCCGTGCCGGAGCCTATAACGCTCTCGACCGATATCTCGCCGCCAACGATATCTATGACACGCCTGACGAGCGCGAGACCGAGCCCGTTGCCCTCGGTGGCGTGGGAGGTATCCCCCTGATAAAACTTATCAAAGATGCGCTCACCCACCTCGCGTGACATACCGTGTCCCGTGTCTCTTATAACCACCGTCGCCTGAGTGTCGGTAGCACTAAGGGACAGCGATACACTGCCCCCTTCCTCAGTAAACTTGAATGCGTTGGACAGGAGGTTGTTCCAAACGAGAGTCAGAAGCTCCGCATCCTGAGATACGGTAACGCCGTCCTCTATATCGGTATCGATATCTATGTTTTTTCTCTCCCAGACGTTCTCGTAAACGAGCAGACACTCGCAGAGCTGCTCTGAGAGGTCAAAGGTATCCTTCTTAGGATATATCTGCTGATTCTCGAGTCGGTTGAGCTTCAGGATGTTGGTGATCATATCCGACAGACGTCTTGTAGAGTCCTTTATAAGACCGGCGTATTCGAGCCGCTTCTCATAGCTGAGGCTCTCGTCCTCGAGGAGCGTCGCATAGCTGCGGATGACGGCCAGCGGAGTCTTTATCTCGTGCGAGACGTTGGCGATAAAATCCGTACGCAGGGTCTCAACTCCCGAGAGCTCCTCCGCAAGCTTGTTGATGCAATCAATAATTTCGTTGAAGCGAGGGTCGGAGAGGAACGGCGGAAGCGGCTCGACCGACGCGGTGAAATCTCCCTCGGCTATCCTCTTTGCCGCATCAACAATATGGCATGTGGTTTTGTCCGTAGTGAGCTTTTTCCTGATTATATCCACAGCGGTAAACAAAACGCTTATGATAACGACGTTAAGAAATCCAAGCTTTGCCGCCGCGCCTATACGCTCCGCGTCGAGAATGATGTCCTGTGCGCGTGCCATCGTCTGAACAAAGAGCATGATCGTACAGGTTATCGGAAATGCAACGACGGCAAAGAAGATAAGATAACGTCCTATCAGCTTCAAGGCGCCCTTATAGCGCTCGCCCGCTCTCATTTGATTACCACCTTGTATCCGAGACCGTGAACGGTCACTATCTCAAAATCCGAGCATCCCGCGAGCTTGGCGCGGAGCTTGGTCATATATACGTCAACTGCTCTCGGAGCAGTCTCGGAATCCGCATCCCAGAACTCGTCCATGAGCTGCATTCTCGTAAAGGTCTTCTTCGGGTAGGAAAGAAGCTTATAAAGTATATTGAACTCACGCGTGGTCATGGGTATCTCCTCACCGCTCAGAGTAGCGGAAAACTCGTCCATATCCATAACGAAGGATCCTACCTCCAGCTTACGGGAGGCAGATATCTTGGCGCGGCGAAGGAGAGCTCCTATGCGGAGAAAGAGCTCGTCAAAATCAATGGGCTTTACCATATAATCGTCAACGCCGATGCGAAAGCTTCTCTGCTTAGAGGCTATATCGTCGCGCGCAGTCACGAAAAGCATGGGGATATTCTCGTTTATAGCTCTTACCGAGCGGGCTAGCTCATAGCCGTCCGTGCCCGGCATCATAATATCCGACACTACGAGGTCGAAGACCGTCTCGTACATAGCGTCATACGCCTCGTCTGCCGAAAGGCATCCGACAGCCTCGTAACCGCTGTTATTGAGAAAGGTGCAGACCGAGCGGTTAAGATCGCGGTCGTCCTCTACTACAAGAATCTTAAACATATTTCCTCCAAAAATCAAGAGTCTGACTCGTACCGGTTAATAAAATGAAAATATACGCCGCGGCGTTTTCGCACCGTGACGTATATTATTATAACACAGAATTGTTTAAGTTTTGTTTGCGTTTTCAAAAAAATTACAGCATCGGGGCAAAAATTCTTACTATTGAGCGGATGAGCTTTGGTGTTATAAATATCGATTTTTTGCCTTTGTTCAGTATTTCGGGAGTGACCTCTATGCTCTTTTCTATCGTTTCATCGATATCCCTTTTAATATCCATTATCGAATCCGTGCGATACATCCAGATTCCATTCTCGAAATGGTGGACGAGGCTGCGGTAATCAAGATTCACCGTGCCTATCATAGCATACTTACCGTCGGCAACGTAGCTCTTGGCGTGGATGAAGCCGGGCTCGTACTCGTATATCTTCACCCCGGCATCCATAAGTCTGTAATAGTAGCTGCGTGTTATTGCAAAGACGAGCTTTTTATCAGGGACATGCGGAACGACGATCCTCACGTCAACACCGCGAAGTGCTGCTCTCTCGATATCCGCGGAAAGGTCGTTGTCTATTATCAGATACGGTGTTGTCATGTAAACGTAATCGGTGGCGGAGGCTATCATATTCTGTATCGCGCACTTTGCGACGTTACGCTTGTATATGGGCTTGGGACCGTCGCCAAATGGGATCACGTAGCCGTCCGCGCTCACGTCAAGCTCGGGATACGGTAGCTTTGGCGCCGCGAGCAGCTCTTTTGAGTTGATCCCGAAGTTAGTAAGAAACAGCCGTGTCAGCTCGTGAACAGCCTCTCCCTCGATACGTATCGCGGTATCCTTCCAATGACCGAAGCGTACCTTCTCATTTACGTATTCGTCAGCGATATTTACTCCGCCGGTGTAGCCTATCTTTCCGTCGATCACAAGTATCTTACGGTGCGAACGGTTATTGAACTCGTTATCCGCGCTGCCGCGAAGCTTGGAGAATATAACCGTTTTAATACCCTCTTTTTGAAGAATTTTGTTGTAATTTCCGGGCAGAGTGCTCATACAACCAATATCGTCATACATCACTCTGACGTCAACTCCCGCCTTGACCTTCCTCCTCAAAACGTCGAGCAGAGAGTTCCAGAACACCCCATCCTCAATGATGAAATACTCCATGAGAATAAAGCGTTCAGCTCCTTCAAGATCGCGCAGCATGCTCTCCCACATAGCCTCGCCCGAGGGAAAATAGGTCTGCGCGGTATTTACAAAAACGTGCGAGTAGGAGATGCTTGTCAGCATCCTTGCCTGCGACGCGGCTATCTCGTCCTCGGATCCAAGTGCCGAAAGGATCTCCGTATCGTCCTTATCGTAGCTGTAGGACTGCACCTCTTTTATGCGCTTTATGTATTTTTTGTTCAGCTTTCTTGAATAAAACATAAAGTAAAGCATAAAGCCGGCAACGGGTATAAAAATAACGCAGATGAGCCACGGTATCTTGTAGTCGGGGTTATCGTCCGAGGCACATATCTTGATAATACACGCCACCGAGGTCATCGCGCAAAGCGCGTAGAAGTACGGAACATAATAGCAAAACGCTATAACTATACCTATTATAGCAACTATCTCCGCTATCGCGATCAAGACGGCGAGAATATACCGCACGGGTATGTAGCTATACTCGCGCTCAATCACTTTATTGCCTGCGTATACCTTGTACTTCTTTTTCATTTTCCTATCCCCGCTTAAGCTTAAATAGCATGCAAATCTATTTTAGCGTATAAATGTATGCAATCTTTTTCAAAAATGTTTATTTTTTGTTAAAGTATAGCTATCAAGCTAAGATATGACGGTTTTGTTTTCCGGCAAAACGGCTGAAATAATCCGTACCGCGTCTAACATACCTTTTTTATCGTATCTTTTATTGAGTTTATCAAGTTTTATCAAGTTTTATCAAGTTTTTTGTTAAAACACCTTGACAAGGACCGTTTTATTTGATATAATAGTCAACGTTCATAGGGGTTTAGTTCAGTCGGTAGAACATCGGTCTCCAAAACCGAGTGTCGTGGGTTCAAGTCCTCCAGCCCCTGCCAAGCGAAAAACCCTTGTAAATGCTGATTTTCTCAGTGTTTGTAAGGGTTTTTTGCATTTTACGGTTTAGCGTGAATTAGCATATTTTAGCGTAAAATAGCAATATAAATGTAGTCAAAATGTAGTCAAAAAAGGGTGAAAAAAAGCAGCCTGTAAAAAGGCTGCTTTTTTCAATTATCCTTTATAATATTTTCTTTTGGGTTTCGATAAAAAACCGCCCTTCCAAGAGGGCGGTTTCTTTCTTTAAATATGTAATTACTTGACGGTGGAATTGCCCGTAGCAAGTTCCGTGTCCTCATCGATGAGAGCCGAGATCTGTGCAAGGCGATGCTTGTACTTCTCGCCTATATCCTTAATCAGCTGTTCGAGCTCGTTGATTCTCTGCTGATAGTTTTTACCGAGTTCTGCCTTGCGCTTACGGTCAAAGTTAAGGAGTTCAATCTCATCCTCAGTGAGCGCCAGTTCCTGAATGGCTTCGAGCTGTCTAAGGGCATTACCGAGTGACTCCTGATACTCCACCATTACGGCATCGATTACCTTCTGCAAGGGCTCGACCTTACCGTATGTCTCCATCTTTCTGAGAAGCTCGGTTGCCTCGGGATCTTTGCCGTTATCTTTGCAGACATCGGGCAAAATTGTAAGTACATGCTTTTTGATTTAGATTTACTGTCCCTGATTTTCCGGTGTCATTGTTTTTCTTGTATCGATCTTTTAAATTCTGCTCTCCAGGTAGTTACAGACGTCACCGACTGTCTCGAACCTGACAAACTCCTTGAAACGGAATCCGAAAGCATCCTCTATCTCCATGGACATCATCATCAGCGCGAGAGAGTCGAAGCCGAGGTCGTCAATAAGACGGGTGTCGGCAGCAACTGTAGACATATCAAGGTCGGGAAGGACCTTGGCGAGTATTTCCTTTAATTTATCAAGCATTTTCATTTTCTCCTATCGTTCTAAAATATGCGCGTCTGCGCTTATGCTGTCTCGCGTTCATATACTTCCACTGCGCGATAACGGCGGTATTGCTCTCAAGGTTGAGATTTGTCTCGCACTTCTCTACTACTCCCTGACAAAGCATATCCACAATTCCGTCAACGAGCACCGCGTTAACGCCCGAGTTCTGATACTCCGGACGTACGGCAACAAGTCCGAGATCCATGACCTTCGGATCCTTTGCGAGCTTCAGAAGCTTCAGTATCGCAGGGAGAGTGAGTCTGCCGCCGCTCTTTTTGAGCGCGTCGCCGATGGACGGGAAGCAAAGACCGAACGCGACGACTCTGTCACTCTCATCGCATATGAAAACCGCAAATTTAATATTGATTATGAGTAAGAACTGATCTATAAGCTCCTTTCTCTGCTCGGGAGAGATCGGTACGGTGCCGTACAGCTTGCTGTAACACTCATCGAGGCAGTCAAAGAAGCTGTCGGCATACTTGTCTATGTACGCCTTTTTGGATATATTGGTGGGCGCTATATGCAGTTTGTTCATCTCAAGAGCTCTTTTCGCAACTCTTGATAGCATCTCGTTTCGCTTCTCGGGAGCTCGGAGCTCGAACTCAAGCCAATCGACCTCCTTTGAATAGCCAGCATCCTCGATAAGCCTGCCGTAATACTCGTAATTATACTGCTCCTCAAAGGTGGAATTCTCCTCAAAGCCCTCGACGAGAAGTCCCTCTCTGTCGAGGTCGCTGTAGCCGAGAGGTCCGCAGATCTCGGTCATTCCCTTATCCCGTGCCCACTCCTCAAGCGCGGAGAAAAGCGCTCGGGATATCTCCGGGTCATCCAAAGCGTCAAAGCGATTGAAGCGCACGCGCCTCTCGCCCCTGAGCTCATTATACTGCTCATGCAGTATACCCTGTATTCTGCCAACGGTGACGCCGTCATTCTCGGCAAGGAAAAATACGCTCTCGGCAATATCCGAGCCGCCGCCTCCCAAAAGCAGCTTTTTCTCATCGGAATACATCGGGGGAACGAAGTATTCGCAATTCTTATAAAGTCTCAAGGGAAATTCTATAAATTCCCTTATATCCTTTTTAGTCTCTACACGTCTGACAGTTATCACATCAATCCTCCAGCGGCTCGTCCTCACGTCTTAAGAATAAGAGACCGTAGCCCGCAAGCCAGGGACCGTTGTGGCTGCCGCTGACAGGAGACATGATAACCGGCTCGTGGTTGGTCTTAAGACCGCACTTCTCCTCAATGGGAAGGAGGGTCTCGAGAAGCGAGGGGCCGGTGTATACGTGAAAGAGCACGTAATCCTCGGGACTTCTGTCTCCTATCTTTTCCCTGACTATCTCGCAGGTGCGCATCAGCGCCTTCTTCTCGGTTCTGACGCTCTCGAGTGCGACACACTCGCCCTCTTTGTTGAAGTGCACTACGGGACATATCTTAAGCATCTGACCCATAAACGCCTTACCGCCCTTAAGCCTGCCGTTATAGATGAGGTAGTCGAGCTTACCGTCCACGCCGATGAACTCCTGCGTCTTCATCATCCACGCGGTCTCCTTAAGTATATCCTCGCTCGGCTTGCCCGCAGCCGCGAGTCTTGCCGCGGTTATAGCGAGGAAGCCCTCTACAAAGCTGGTGATCTTGGTATCGACAACGTGTATCTTTATCCTGTCGGCATAGTCCTTCGCCACGAGGGAAAGCTGATTATACGTTCCGCCGAGTCCCGAGGATATCGAATATACGATCGCCTCGTCATATCCCTCGGCTATCGCGCGCTCGTAATGCTCGCGGATCTCCGCGGAGGTTGGCATAGCCGTCCTCGGCAGATTGTTCTTGGGATCCTCAAGCTCTTCAAGCTTGTCGTAGAAGCCGACCGGGTCAAGCCCCAACCCTTCGAGGTATTCCTTCCCCTCAAAAATAATATGCACTCTGATTATGTCAATGCCAAGCTCTCTGTATCTCTCGGGAGCGTACTCTATGCATCCCGTGGAGGTACACATGATTTTGATCCTGCTCATTTGTTTTTCTCCTTATTCCGTAGAAATATTATTTATATCAAACGCCGTTTTATCAAACAATTCTTTATTTTCCGCAAGATTGAGTATAATTCCCGCGGTGCTGACGATAGACTGCTCGTTAGCCGCGCCGTGAGCCTTGATGACAGGCTTCACGGTGCCGAGAATGATACCGCCGCCGAGCGAGTTGAAGTCGTATATACCCATAAGGTAGCCCACGAGCTTCATTAAGCTCTCGTCTGCCGTCTTCCTTGAATACTTCACGATATCCGTAATAATTCTCCTCGCCGCGCCCTCGGTGACCTTAAGCACCTGGTTGCCCGCGAAGCCGTCGCACACGAGGACGTCGCAATCGCCCGAAAGCGCGTTATTACCCTCGATATTGCCAACGAAGTTTATATCCTCAGCCGCATCCAGAAGCGCGTGCGCCTCCTTAACGACCTTGTTACCCTTAGTGGGCTCTCTGCCATTGGAGAGCAGACCTACCCTCGGGCTCTCGATCCTATAAAGATTCTGCATAAAGTCCCTGCCGAGCCTTGCAAAATGCAGAAGCGTCGAGGCGGGGCAGTCTATGGTCGCTCCGGTATCGACGAGGCAGGTGAAGCCGCCGTCCTCCGCGGGAAGAACCGCCGCGAGAGCGGGACGTACCCGATCCTTGCCGGAGAGATAGCGCATAGAGCCGGCGATTAGCGCGCCCGTGCTGCCGGCGTTTATTATACCTACGAGGTCATCGCGCTCAGCGAGAGCCTCAAGTCCTCTGACGAGAGAGGAATCCGTCTTCTCGAAAAGAGCAACGGCGGGGCTGTCGTAGTTGGTTATCTCGCCCGGCGCCTCAAGCAGCTCTACCCTGTCCATAGGCATACCGAGCTTTTCGCACTCTGCCGTCATAACATCGGTATCTCCGACGAGAAGGACCGCGAGCTCCGGATATTTTGAAAGCGCCATTGCCGCGCCGCGTATCATCATCTCCGCGCCCTTATCCGAGCCCTTGGTATCTATTACTACCTTATACTGTTTCATACTGCTTTCTCCTACTCTATGGCTATCATATAGTCGTACACGTCGTGACCGCTCTCAAACACCTCGATCTCGCACATATCGTACTTATCGCCGATAAGCTCGGTGAGCTTCATGCGTCTGTCGTGAGATACGTTCCTGCCTACGAAAAGGGTGATTATCTCGTAGTCGTCCATATCCATCGAGTCAAGCAGCTCAAGCACCGCAGACTCCGGGGTTGGAGCAACTGCCGAGATCTCCGATCCGCATATCGCAATATAGTCGCCTGTCTTTATCTCCTTACCGCTTACGGTGACGTCGCGAACAGCCATGGTGACCTCTGCGCCGACGACACCCTCCGCAGCTCTGGTAACGCTTTCGACGAGAGCGGACACGTCGGTAATGCCGGGGGTTATGACAGAAAGAGCGCCGTAGCCCTGCATAAGATTCTTGGTGGGTATTATGTGTATACGAGCCTTATCATAAAGCTCCGCAGCCTGCTTTGCTGCTAAAATCACATTCTTATTATTAGGCAGAACGATGATGTCCTCGCTTTCAGCTCTGTCAAACGCCGCGATAAATTCCTCTGCCGAGGGGTTGAGGGTCTGTCCGCCCGTAACTATCTCGTCTGCTCCCATATCCGTAAACAAAGCGCTTAATCCGCCGCCCGCGGCAACCGCGATGACAGAATATGGTCTCTTGTTTTTCTTCGGCTTTACGTTCTCGGTGTGACCGAGCGACATGTTCTCTATCTTCACGGTAAGAAACTCTCCGTATGACTGCGCGAGCGTAAGAACATTTCCGGGAGCGAAGGTATGAACGTGCACCTTGACCAGATCGTCCGTCTTGTAGGCGACGATGCTCTCTCCTCCGAGCTGCTCGAGGATCCCTATAAGCTCCCCGATATCAAAGGCGTCGGGATCGCACTTTTCGGATGTAAGTCTCAGCATAAATTCAGTGCAATATCCGAACTCAAGCCTTGAGTCTCTGGTAAATAGGTCTATATTGACCTTTGCCGCCGCGGTCTCAGAGCTCTTGTATATTGAGGCGCTCAGCTCGCCCGTCAGCACGGCGTACATACCAGTTATTATATAAAGGTATCCCGCTCCGCCGGAGTCAACGACGTCAGCCTCAGCCAACGCGGGAAGTATCTCCTTGGTTCTCGCAAGCGAATCCTTGGCGCTCTCTATATGCATACGGAAGAAGTCCTCTACGCTCGAGGTGTCGTCAATATTCTTCTCAGCGTATTCTATACTCTCTCTGAAAACGGTGAGAATAGTTCCCTCCGTAGGCTGCTGTACTGCGGAATATGACTTAGCGATCCCCTTCTTGTAGGCGTCCACGAGTTCTCGCGCTCCGACCTCGTCATACCGCGAAAGTTCCTCGTTGATGCCCGCGAATATCTGCGAGAGTATGACGCCCGAGTTACCGCGCGCGCCAAGAAGAACACCGTGAGTGAAGTTCCCCGAGACCTCGCCTATGCTGTCGGTATCACCCTGAAGCTCCGAAAGACCGCCGTCCATAGTTTTTGCCATATTCGTTCCCGTATCTCCGTCCGGCACGGGAAATACGTTAAGATCGTTTACCTCCTGCGAGTGCTCAAGAAGGAGGGCTGTGCCTCCGCGAAGCATCTCGGCATAGCATTTTCCGTCTATTTTTTGCCTGTTCATAAAACCTCCGATTGCCCTAAATATTAGCTATACGTTAAGTAATATTTTCCATGATGCGCTACCATTGTATAAAAGAAAAATAAACTGAAAATAAATTATCGGGATTTTTTTGCGGCGGTCGGTAGGGGATGGAGGTGCGGCAGAGCCGCAAATGCAAAATGCAAAATGTAGGGGAGGGGCTTACTCCTCCCGAAAATGCAAAATGCTGAGCGCGAAATTTAAGAACGAAGGTAAGGCGAGAGACGTAAATTCGGAAGGCGCGAGCCTATTTTCCGCAAATCAGACCGTTTTAAAAAATAAAATGGGCTGAGTCACTGAAAATTCAGTCTGAATAAGGCTTCAATAATCAATTTGAGGCACAACAACTGAATTTTCAGCGACTCAGCTCCTTACTATTTTGCTGTTTTGGGAAGCGTTACGGTAAACTCGACCATCCCGTCGGAGTAGCCCACGGCTACCTTGCCCCGATGCAGCTCAACGATCTTTGAGACTATTGCAAGTCCGATTCCGTTTCCCTCCGAGGAGTGCGACTTATCTGTCTTATAAAACTTCTTAAAGATGCTTTCCTTGTCTTTGTCGGATATCTCCTGCCCCGTGTTTGCTACTGAAACGGCAAGGCTCTCCGCGCCATCTGATATGGATATCGAAAGCGTGCCGCCGCGGGGAGCGAACTTTACCGCATTGTCGATAAGGTTTATCCACACCTCCTTGAGAAGCTCCTCATTGGCGCGTACCGTATACTCGTCAAAGTCTATCTGAAGGTCCATATCCTTCCTCGCCCACTTGTTCTCAAGCAAGAGCACCGATGAGCGTATCTGCTCGGAAAGATTGAACTCGCTGACGTCGGTGAGGATGGACTGACTCTCAACCTTTGTAAGATTCAGTATATTAGTAGCCATGGTTGCCAGTCTGAGCGACTCGTCCTCTATCGCCGTCAGGTAGCGGTGACGGTCCTCGTCCGAAATGTCATTCTTGTTAAGGAGTCTGGCAAGTCCCGCTATCGAAACTATCGGCGTCTTGAACTCGTGGGAGAAGTTGTTTATAAAATCACTGCGGAGCATCTCGGTCTTCTCCAGCTCCTCAGCAAGAGTGTTCACGCTGTCCTCGATCTCTTTTATAAGCTTATGCTTTGAGAGAGCGCCTCTGAATCTTAAGCGAGCTCGGAAATTTCCCTTTGCCAAAGCGTTCATATGCCTGATAAATCTGTTCATTGGCTTTAAGGGTACCTGCGCCAAAAGAAGCGAGAAGGACGCGCCGAAGAAGATACTGAAGCCTATCATAGACAGTACGACCGTGCCGAGAGATATCTCCTCGTTAAGTCCGGAGAAGCCCTCTATCGTCGAGAAAAAGTAGATAAGCGCGGTAGAAAAAGCTATGGCTGCCAGGAGCACCACAAAAACGAACACGGCGAAAACGAGGGTAAGCGAAAATTGCTCCTTGTTCTTCTCTCTGTCTATCTTCAGTTTTTTCATACCTTTTTCACCGCCTTGTAGCCGAGTCCTCTGACGGACTCTATGGAGAACTCGGGATAGCTCTCGAAGCGTTTACGCAATCTGCCGATATGCACGGTTACAGTCTCCCAGCCTGTGTCGCTCTCAGCGCCCCATATCTCATCCATAAGCTGAATCCTCGTGAATATCTTGCCCGGGAAGGAAAGGAGCTTGTATAAAAGCTGAAACTCCTTCTGCGGCAGCTCCTGCACCTCGTCGCCGCGCGTTACGGTGAGGGAGTCGTAGTCAAGAGTGACGTCACCTACGACTATCCTCCTCTCGCTCGCTATCTTGGCGCGTCTGAGAAGTGCTTTGACGCGGTAGAGCATCTCCTCGTCGTCTATCGGCTTGGTTATATAGTCGTCAGTGCCGACCGAGAAGCCCTTGTGCTTGTCTGCGGGAAGCTGCTTTGCGGAAACCATTAGGATGGGAAGATTGTTCCCCGCCTCGCGCAAGCACTCGGTGAGCTCGTAGCCGTCCATCTTCGGCATCATTATATCGAGCACGACGAGATCTATGTGCTCTCTGTCAAATATCTCAAGCGCCTCAAGTCCGTTCTTCGCTACGGAAACGGTGTATTTCGCATTCTCAAGCACCGCGCGTAAGAACATTCTCGTGTTTTTGTCGTCGTCGACAACAAGTATGTGGAACATATCGCGCCTCCTGTAAATAACTGATGTTACTATTTTAACACCTCGGAAGAGGATAGTCAATAAAAATTTTGGAATTATTGACGCTTATGACCGACGCATATCCAAGGCGAGAGGCTTAAACCCGGGGTAGCAAGCCTCTCCGCTGCCGGTGACACAGAGACGCAGCCTCCTGCTCAATGCTTAATTTCATTACGGTTGACTTGGGATTCGGGTTGTGATATAATCTAATCGATATGAAAGGCGGTGTGCTTATGAAATACGTGATCGTAACCGGGGCTTTCGGCGGCATGGGATACGCGGCGGCGAGGGCTCTCAGGGATAATGGGTACTATGTTTTCGCGCTTGATCGGAGCATCGGCGAGGCTGAAGACGGTATAATGCCGATACGGGCAGATCTGACGAAGTCGGATGAGATAGAGGCAGCCTATGAAAAAATACGCGCTGTTACCGACAGCATTTACGCAATAGCGCACTTTGCGGGAAAGTACGATCTCGACTCGCTGGCGGAGATGTCGGAGGAAAGCTTCACGCGTATTTTCGATATCAACGTTTTTTCGGTCTATCGCGTGAACAGGATCTTTCTGCCCCTCATGGATAAGGGCGGCAGAATACTTATAACCACGAGCGAGCTCGCGCCTCTCGATCCCCTGCCTTTTACGGGAATATACGCCGTAACGAAATCCGCACTCGACAAGTATGCCTACTCTCTCAGAATGGAGCTTCAGCTGCTCGGAATATCCGTCAGCGTCCTACGCCCGGGAGCAGTGGACACGGGAATGCTCGGTGTCTCCACCGAGGCGCTCGACCGCTTCTGCGAGAGGACGGAGCTCTACTCCTGCAACGCAGAGCGCTTCAAGAGGATCGTAGACAGCGTAGAGGCTCGCAGCATCAAGCCGGAAAGGGTGGGACAGCTCGCCCTTAAAATACTCGGGGCAAAGAGACCGAGGCAGGTATATAAGATAAACAGAAATCCTCTGTTGCTCCTATTGAACCTGCTTCCCAAACGGCTTGCAACGTTTATTATAAAGCTGATTTTAAAATAACACCGAAACAGACAATGGGATCTGGGTATACGTCGGAGGGAAGAACGGCGATAGAGCAAAAAGAAATCGCGGTCGAATAGGGTGATATCCATAGCGGATAATTTGCATTATTCTGTCTCATTTACGTTTTTTTGCCGTATTTGAGTCTTTTTTTTGATTTTCGGACTTTTTCGGTTTTACCAAATGTGACAGCCCCAAAAGTTTGATAGGGGGTAGGCAGATTTGAGGAAAAAGCTTCGTTGTTCAAGGCGAGAGGCGTATTAACATACGCCGAGCCTTGAAAACGGAGGTAGAAAAAGTCCATAAAATTTGAAGAGATCCACAGGATTTCATCATTATTCTGTCTCATTTACGTTTTTTTGCCGTATTTGAGTCTTTTTTTGATTTTCGGACTTTTTCGGTTTTACCAAATGTGACAGCCCCTTTGGCAGTGATGTCTTTGCTCCGTCAGTGATGTTTTATTTAATAATGGCGTACTGACTGTTATATATCTCGGAGTACAGACCTCCGAGTGCCAGCAGCTCGCGGTGAGTTCCCTGCTCCACTATATCGCCGTTATTGACGACGAGGATGAGATCAGAGTTCTCGACCGTGGAAAGACGGTGGGCAATGACGAACGCGGTCCTGCCCTTCATAAGCTCATCCATAGTTTCCTGTATGATAAGCTCGGTACGTGTATCAACATTGCTCGTAGCCTCGTCAAGAATCAGGATCGGACGATTTGAAAGATAGGCTCTCGCGATAGTCAAGAGCTGCTTCTGACCGCCCGAGACGTTCGTGCTTTCCTCGTTTATCACGGTATTATAGCCGTCGGGGAGACCATCGATCCAGAAGTCGATATGGGCACGGCGCGCCGCCTCCTGTACCTCCTCCTCGGTCGCATGGGGATTTCCGTAAGCTATATTATCGTAGACCGTACCGGAAAACAGGACGGTATCCTGAAGCACCATGCTGAACATCTCTCTGACGTCAGAGCGGTTCATATCGGCAGTGCACCTTCCGTCGACAAATATTTTACCCGACGTGGGATCGTAGAATCTCATAAGCAGATTTACGATGGTGGTCTTTCCGCCGCCTGTAGGTCCCACAATGGCAATCTTTTGTCCGGGGAGAACATCAATAGTAAGATTTTTTATAAGCGGCTTATCCTCGGTATACGAGAATGCCACGTCCTTGAAGCTCACCTCGCCGCGACATTCCTCCTTGACCTCCTCGCGCTCGGGCTCATCCATTTCCTCTGAGTCGAGGAACTCGTAGACTCTGCGCGCGGATGCTATGGTCGACTGCATCATAGACATACCGCCGGATATAGACTCGAGAGGACCCGAGAACAGCTGTGTATAGAGAATGAACGCCATCAGATCTCCCACGCGGAGCGTGCCGCGTATAACCAAAATGCTTCCTACCACAGAGATCGCTATATAAGCCAGATTGTTTACGATAGCTACGATGGGCTGAACGATTCCGGAGGTGAGATATCCGCGCTCGGACTTCACTCTGTAATCATCCGAGAGCTTCTCGTACTCATTCTGACGGTGCTTTTCGAGATTATACACCTTGACCGTGTCAAATCCCGTGAGGTTTTCCTCGGTTGCGGAATAAATTTTTCCCGCGGCAGCCCTGCTGAGATCAAAGTACTTCTCACTCCTTGCGGCAAGACGCGCGGAGAGGAAGATCGATGCCGGAACGAAAACTACGATAACCGCTGCCATAACGGGATTTGAGATAAATATCAGAACGGTTATAACAATGAGCTTCAGCACACCGTTGATAACGATATTGAAGATATCGTGCACGGAGCCGCCCATGATAGAGACGTCGTTCGTCATACGCGAGATTATCTCTCCGTTAGGCGTGGTATCAACCTTCTTGATAGGTATTCGGGATATCTTAGCGCTCATATCGACTCTGATACGGCAGGTAAAGTGACGCGAAACGGTATTATTCATAATTATCATAGTTATTATGCTGAGTATACCGGATGCAAGATACGAGATCACCAGATAGACCGCCAAGCGAGCGAAGCGTCCTTTGTCCATAGGGGTGCCAAGCGTGACGTAATCGTATATTCCGTCGGTAAGAGTGCCGATAAGCTCCGGGGCAAGCATAGAAAGCAGAATTGAGAAAAGGCTTATAAAAGCAGCCAGCAGGAGCGGACGCATGATCGGTCTCGTATCCTTAATAATCCTGCCGATGACGCGCGCCGCGGCGTTTAGGTCCTCCATGTTTTTCTTATTCTTCAAGACCGTCACCTCCCACTGCGCGCTTGCCAAGCTGAGATACGCATATCTCACGGTATATATCCGACGAGGAAAGAAGCTCCTTGTGTGTTCCCGACGCGCTTATCCTTCCTCTATCCATAACGTATATCCTATCTGCCGTAAGAGCCGTGGATACTCTCTGCGTTACAAGTATCTTCGTCCTGCCTCGCAGACGCCTGAACAGCTTCTGCTGTATCTTTCTCTCGGTGAGATAGTCGAGCGCAGAGAAGCTGTCGTCAAAGATATATACGGGCGCTTCTCTAATAACGGCGCGCGCCATATTTATTCTCTGCTTCTGCCCGCCGCTGACGTTCTGTCCGAGTCCCACGAGGAGAAAATCCAAGCCCTCATCCTTTGATGCCACGAAATCCGCGAGCTCCACATCAGAGACGGCAGATGCTATTTCCTCATCCGTAGCATCGGCTCTGCCCATCGTAATATTATCGCGCACAGTGCCCTCAAAAATCATCGCCTTTTGAAGCGAAGCAGAGTAGGCAAGGCGTATTTCACCCTTCGTAAGACTATTATAGTTTACATTATTGATATAAATATCACCGTCTTTGTGAGGATACATAGCGAGCAGAACCTTCACAAGAGTGCTCTTTCCGCTGCCCGTTCCGCCAATCACGGCTATGGTCTCGCCCTTGTCGGCGTATAAGCTTATGTCAGAGAGCGCATCCGCCTGAGAGTCGGGATACGCGAAGGAAACGCCCTTCATTTCTACTCTCACGCCCTCGGTCAATGGAAAACGAGGCTCCGTGTGATCGTCGGGACCGTCATCGCATACCGGCATATCGAAGACCTCGGAAATTCTCGAGACGGAAACGCGCAGATGCGGTATCCAAGCGATCGTCCACGAGAGATTTATTACCGCGTTGGCAATGAGAGTGACATACTGCATAACGGCGATGATATCACCCGCCTCTGTTATCGCGCCGCTCTCTACCTTTGACATACCAACCAAGAGAATGGCTACGGTGGAAAGATTGAGCAGAAGCATAGCGACGGGGGTTATGTAGCCCGAGCGAACGTTAGCCTTTATCATATATTTTGCCATTTCCTCGGTTGCGTGTCTGGCGCGCGAATGCTCTTTATCCTCATTGTTAAAGGCACGGATAACCCTTATTCCTATCAGTCTTTCTCTGACTATTCTGTTTTGCACGTCGATATACCTGTCACTGATATCCCACATCTCTCGGAGCGGTCTTACGATGAATATAACGAAGGCAAGAATTATCGGTATACATAAGAGGAATATAAGAGATAAGGTGGCGTCGGCTAAAAGGGCAAGCGCCGTACCGCCGATAAGCATCATCGGCACGGTAACTATGGTGTAGACAAGCTGACTCGCAGCTCCCTCTACGTTGAATATATCGTCGGTAGAGCGTGTAAGGAGTCCCGACGAGCCTATCTTGGAATACTGCTCAAAGGACAGCGAGTTGATTTTTTTGAAGGTCGCCTTACACAAGGATGATGAGAAAGAGGTGGTGACCCTCGTATTGATCTTATTTGAAACGAGAGCCGATACGAGAGACATCACGGCGAGCGCGAGCATGACCAACGAGGAAAGCGCTACCCTTTTTATATCGGAGGCGGCTATTCCGTTATCAACGATCTCGCTCATAACGTAGGGCATGAGCAGCTCGGTCACCGTTGCAAGAGTATGCATCAGCATAACAAGGGCAAGACCCTTGTAATGCGGTTTTAAGTGATTTAAAATAGTTTTCATTTTCTGTCTTTTTTCAAAATTCTGTTGCGTGTGGAAGCTCCGGACACTCAGTCAGCACGGAAAACAGGCGCAAAAAACGCCCCGACCGTACAAAGCCGAGGCGTTTTCTGATATAAGGCAAGCGCAGAGCTCACCCCTCTATGCAAAAACAAGTCCGGAGGCGTGTACGAATAAATATATACTTTTAACGTTAATACGGTTGTAACTCTTGTTATTCATTTTTCTGCCTCCTTTCTTTCATATTTTTGTGTATATTCTACCACTTAATATCAGAGTTGTCAAGGGGTGCGGACGAAAAAATTACTTTTTACTTTTTGCCGCAAAGTTTTTTGCCGTTCACTCCAAAAATATATTGCATTACGTAAAAAAGTGTGTTAAAATAAAGTCAGCAAATAAGAGGAGATATATATGAAGGATATTACATCTATAGCAAAATCCAAGGAGGTCATCACGGGACTCCGCGTAAATAGGGAGAGCGTATATTACACCGCCCTGTTCGGCGCGGCTTTTCTGCTATCGGTCGCGCTTCTCATCATAAGTCTGGTGCAGGAAAATAAGGGACTTACGATCTACGCATCCGTGCTCGTGCCTCTCTTTCTCGTCGCCTCGCTCGTTGCGGCGAGATCAGTATGCGTAAGCAAAAACAAGATATACGTCAGACGCGGAGTGCTCGTCATCAAAAGCTTTTTCTGTACGAGAAGGATAGAGATAGCGAGTATAGAGAGACTCACTGCGGCGAATTTCGGCAACAAGGGTCAAACATCCGTCAACGTTACCTACGGCAATAAAACTGCAAAATACATATTCAAAAATTTAACGAAAGAGGAGATCGCTCATCTTCGTAGAGCGACTGCTAGGAACTAAGGAGGAGTTATGGCAAAATCAAGACTTATCGGAGATTATCCCGTAATAGGCATCCGTCCCACGATCGACGGAAGACGCGGACCGCTCAAGGTACGCGAAAGTCTCGAAAATCAGACGATGAATATGGCTAAGGCGGCTGCGGAGCTTATCACAAAGAATCTCTGCTACTCTAACGGAGAGCCCGTCAAGGTCGTTATCTCGGACACCACGATAGGCAGAGTAGCTGAGGCGGCAGCCTGCGCGGATCAGTTCAAGAAGGCGGGGGTCGATATCACGCTTACCGTTACTCCCTGCTGGTGCTACGGCTCGGAAACTATGGATATGGATCCCGACACCGTAAAAGCGGTATGGGGCTTCAACGGCACGGAGCGTCCCGGCGCGGTATACCTCGCGGCAGTTCTCGCATCCCACACTCAGAAGGGTCTGCCCGCGTTCGGCATCTACGGACACGAGGTGCAGGATATGGATGACACCTCCATCCCGTCCGACGTAGCGGAAAAGATACTCCGCTTTGCAAGAGCTGCCGTCGCCGTCAAAACGATGAAGGGTAAGTCCTATCTCCAGATAGGCTCTATCTGCATGGGCATCGCGGGATCTATCGTGGACGTAAACTTCTTCGAGGAATATCTCGGTATGCGTGTTGAAAGCGTTGACGAGGTTGAGATCATACGCCGAATGACCGAGGGCATCTATGATGCCAAGGAATACGAAAAGGCTCTCGCTTGGGTTAAGGAAAAATGCAATCCCGACTTTGATAAGAACCCCAAGGAGCTTCAGAGAAGCGACGAGCAGAAGGCGAAGGACTGGGAGTTCACCGCAAAAATGGCGTGCATCATAAAGGATCTTATGAACGGCAACGGCAATCTGCCCGTAGGATGCGAGGAGGAGATGGTAGGTCACAACGCCATCGCCGCAGGCTTCCAGGGACAGAGACAGTGGACCGACTTCTACCCCAACTGTGACTTCCCCGAGAGTATTCTCAACTCCACGTTTGACTGGAACGGCGCCCGTGAGCCCTACGTGCTCGCGACCGAGAACGACACTCTCAACGGCGTATGTATGCTTTTTGGTAAGCTCCTTACCGGCAGAGCGCAGATATTTGCGGACGTAAGAACCTACTGGTCGGGCGATGCGGTAAAGCGCGTTACCGGCTACGACGTTGAAGGTAAGGCAAAGGAGGCAGACGGCTTCATACACCTCATCAACTCCGGTGCTGCCTGCGTTGACGCGTCCGGCGAGGTTAAGGATGAGAACGGCAACGCTACGATGAAGAAGTGGTGGGAGATGACCGATAAGGACATCGACGCTTGTATGGCGGCTACAACCTGGCCCTACGCTGATCTCGGCTACTTCCGCGGCGGCGGCTACTCCTCAAGATTTGTCACCAAGGCGGAGATGCCCGTAACTATGCTCCGTCTCAACATGGTAAAGGGGCTCGGTCCCGTTATGCAGATTGCGGAGGGTTGGACCGTTTGTCTTCCCGACGAGGTAACACACAAGCTCTGGGCAAGAACAGACTACACCTGGCCTTGCACATGGTTCGCGCCGAGAATCACCGGCAAGGGCGCATTCAAGAGCGCTTACGACGTAATGAACAATTGGGGCGCAAACCACGGAGCTATCTCCTACGGTCACATAGGCGCTGACGTTATCACGCTCTGCTCCATGCTCCGCATACCCGTATGTATGCACAACGTAGAGGAGGATTCTATCTACCGTCCGAGCTCCTGGGGCGCATTCGGAATGGACAAAGAGGGACAGGATTACAGAGCCTGCGCCGCTTACGGTCCGCTCTACAAGACTGTTAAATAATTTTCTATAACAGAGGGGCTGTCACATTTGGTAAAACCGAAAAAGTCCGAAAAACAACAAAAAAAGACTCAAATACGGCAAAAGAACGTAAATGAGACAGAATAATGATGAAAT
>CAYWPS010000019.1:0-29118 GCA_964460165.1 uncultured Ruminococcus sp.
GAACCCGAATTTTCGCTCTAAATCCTCCTATCCCCTGCGCAAAAGAGGCTAGCTCGAGTTTTTCGAACTTGAGCTAGCCTCTATTTACTCTTTTTCTACCTTGAAAAAACGCATCGGTTAATATATAATAATATAAGGAAGCGTACGGTGGAGGTACAAGCGCAAAAAGCGGAGCCATGAACGCCGTACTCTCGCATAGCGCCATGGCGTGTTAAAAAATACATAATTTGACGGTGAATGCCGTATAGAAAAGAGATAATAATGAGAATTCTTTGTATTGGTGACGTTACGAGTCCGAGGGGGGTAGAGCACCTGAGACAAAACCTTTGGAGAATAAGAAAGGAGAACGGGATCGACTTCTGCATAGTGAACGCGGAGAACGCGGCGCTTATCACGGGCGCCTCGAGCGCGGATGCCGAGACGCTTTTCAGCGCGGGCGCAGACTGCCTCACCGGCGGAAACCACACTATGAGAAATAAGTCGGTCTACACCTATCTTGACGACACCGAGGCTATGCTGAGACCTATAAATTTTGGCGATGCGGCTCCCGGACACGGATATACCGTTCTTGACTGTAACGGATACAGAATAATGGTGATCAACGCAATGGGAAACATTCACATCGACCCCGTGCTCGATAATCCATACGCTTACATTGACCGCGCGCTTGAGAGGGAATGCGGCAGATACGACCTTGCGGTGCTGGATATTCACGCCGAGGCGACGGGCGAGAAGGCTGCTATCGGTTACGCCTACGACGGAAAAATCAACGTGATATTCGGCACGCACACCCACGTGCAGACCGCTGACGAGCGTATCCTTCCGCGCGGAACGGGTTATATAACCGACGTCGGAATGTGCGGCGAGAGCGAGGGAGTGTTGGGTATGGATCCCGAGCTCGTGGTAAAGCAGCTGAGAAGCCGCATGCCCGTAAGGTTTGAGCCGGCGGGCGGAGCGCCGCGAGCGACGGGCGCGATATTTGACGTTGATCAAAATAACGGTAGGGTCACATCAATAAAAAGAATTGCGTTTTGATATTAAAAACATAACTTAAGTTTGCATTTTCTGATATTATAAAAGGATATATATGAAGGATTTTGTTACAGACGTAATCGTGATAGGAGCGGGACACGCGGGTATAGAGGCGGCTCTTGCCTCCAGCCGTATGGGCGTGCCTACCGTTTTGTTTACGATAAATCTCGACGCGGTGGGCAATATGCCGTGCAACCCTTCTATCGGAGGAAGCGCGAAGGGGCATCTCGTTTTTGAGATAGATGCTCTTGGCGGAGAGATGGGATACGCGGCGGACAAGGCGACGATACAGTCGCGCACGCTCAATCTCGGTAAGGGGGCGGCTGTTCACTCAAAAAGAGTGCAGGCTGACAGAAACGCTTACAAGACTATAATGAAGGAGACTCTCGAAAAGGAGGAAAATCTCCGTCTTGTTCAGGGTGAGGTCGTTGATATTCTCGTATCCGAACAGACCGGTGAAACGCGTGTCGCGGGGGTCGTTACCCATCTCGGAGAGGTGTGGCAGTGTAAAAAGGTCGTTATAGCTGCGGGCACTTTTCTTGAAAGCCGGATATTTGTCGGCGATAAGGTGTATTCCGCCGGACCTGACGGAATGATGCCTGCCAAGGGGATTTCGGCGTCTCTTGAGAGGCTGGGCGTCAAGCTTCAGCGCTTCAAGACGGGCACGCCGGCAAGAGTTCACCGCCGCTCAATAGATCTCTCGGTGCTTGAGGAGCAGAGAGGGGAGGATATTCCCACGCCTTATTCAGCCCTGACACCCGAGCAGGATAAGGATGAGGTAAATAAGGTTGCCTGCCACGTGGTATATACAAACAAAAATACGCACGATATAATACTCGGCAACCTCGACAGATGCGCGATGTATTCCGGCAATATAGTCGGCACCGGTCCAAGATACTGTCCGTCGATAGAGACTAAGCTTGTAAGATTCAGTGATAAGGAAAGGCATCAGCTGTTTGTCGAGCCCTGCGGACTTGACACCGACGAGATGTATATTCAGGGCTTCTCTACCTCTATGCCGACTGACGTTCAGTACGATATGCTCCGCTCGCTCAAGGGGTTTGAAAACGCGGAGATCATGCGGTACGCTTACGCGATAGAGTACGACTCGGCAGAGCCTACGCAGATGCTTCCGACTCTTGAGTTCAAGAACGTCAAGGGGCTTTACGGTGCAGGTCAGTTCAACGGTACCTCGGGTTATGAGGAGGCTGCCGCGCAGGGTCTGGTCGCGGGAATCAACGCAGCCCTCGCGGTGAAGGGTGAGGAGCCGATGGTTCTTACGCGCGACTCGTCGTATATAGGCACACTCGTTGATGATCTTGTTACGAAGGGCACGGGAGAGCCGTACAGGATGATGACCTCGCGCAGTGAATACAGACTGCTTTTGAGGCAGGATAACGCAGATCTCAGACTCACCGATATAGGCAGGAGAGTCGGATTGATAAAAGATGAAAGATACGCTCGCTTCCTTGCCAAAAAGGCGTCGATCGAGGAGGAGATCAAGAGGGTGGAGAGGACTACCGTTCCGCCGAGCGATGAGGTAAACGCGTTTCTCGCGGAGCAGAGCTCGACACCCATAACGACGGGCATCAAGCTTGCGGAGCTCTTACGCAGACCCGAGCTTACGTACGAGGCGCTCGCGGCGATAGATCACGCGCGTCCGAAGCTTCCTCGCTCCGTCACCACAACTGTGGCTATACAGATCAAGTACGAGGGATATATAAAGCGCGAGCTCGCCGAGGTCGAAAGGCAGCGAAGGCTTGAGGAACGGGTTTTGCCAAACAATATTTCCTACAAGGATATTTTGGGGCTCAGGCTAGAGGCGGCTGAAAAGCTGGATAAGATAAGACCGATGAATATAGGTCAGGCGTCCAGGATCAGCGGAGTTAACCCCGCTGATATCAGCGTGCTTCTGATCTATCTCACCTCGCACAAAAAAACAGAATAAACGGTAATAACAAAGGCGCGTCTTTGGCATATAATGCTATGGGAGCGCCTTTTGATTTGGCAGCTCCGCCGGCGGCAAGCCGTTTTTATCAACTAACAATAGGGGAAAAGATGAAGATAGTGGTTTGGAAATCGCCGAAATACTTATCGAGACTTCTCTCAAAGCTTTTCGGTGTTGAAGGAAAAGAGAAAAAGAATAATTAAACAAAAAAGAAAAACACGGGATAACTCGATGATGAGCAATCCCGTGTTTTATTTTATTAAAGATGTATATTGTAAATAAAAATAGTCAAATCAACCTATTTGAAGTTTTAGAATGTTCTCAAGCATCTTTTTTGCATCCTCGAAATATTTGGTGTGATCCTTGGATTTTGCGCCAAGAACGCTTGGGCGCCTTACGCATATAAGAGTATCGCTCGGCAGAGCGGAAAGACCCGGCAGCTTATACGCGTCGGTGGAGGAGAGAAGTATCGCGTTGCTTGCGTAATACTCAAGCTCCGGATGGCTTGCTTTGTATTCGTCAAGCTCTACGAAAAGCTCCGCGTCGTCAACCTTATGATACTGCTCGTAGACGGCGGGGGAAATAAAGCAAAGGTAATATTCGCTGTGCTGAAGCACGCTTGAGAGCGAGCTCTTGTCGCTTGCGAGCAGGATCTCGTCGACACTGCCAAGCGCCGCCGCCTCGTCCGCACTGAGATAATAATAGTTTGTAAAATTGACGGATACGTCGCCGTTTTCATCAAAATCCTCAGCGATCCTTTTGAGTGACGATATCACGGTTACTATCTCAGCGACGTCGCCGTCCTCAGCCGTTCTTCCAATGCTCTTGCCACCCGCGTACAAGATATACGCGTCGTAGCTTTCCTTAGCGCAGAATTGCAGCGAGCAGACTAGAATGGTGACGATAAGGACGACCGCAATGAGCGAGTGCCACTTGTAGTGATACCAGAAGTTTTGTATCTTTTCCTTAAAAGTCGCGGGGGTCTGAACCTCTCCGACTCCTTCTATATTTTTATTCATAACGATCTCCAAAAAGCAGTTATGTATTGAGTATATCATACTTACGCCTTAAAGTCAATAAAACGAATGGTAACATTATTTTTAACAAAACAAGAGCAAGAGTGCGCGGATTTCTCCTTGTACTCTTGCTCGTATCTTTTTTATTTAAAATTGTTTGTCGGTTGCTTTTTAGAATGAGATCAGGTTTCCGGCTTCATCGTGGGGAAGAGCAATACGTCTCTTATCGATGCGGAGTCGGTAAGGAGCATTACGAGACGGTCAACACCGAAGCCGAGGCCGCCTGTGGGTGGGAGGCCGTACTCGAGAGCGGTGATGTAATCGTAATCAACCTCCGCGCTTGTGTTAGGGTCTTCTTTTCTCTTTGCCGCGACCTGACTCTCAAATCTTTCTCTCTGATCGATAGGGTCGTTAAGCTCGGAGAACGCGTTGCCGTATTCGGTGCAGTTGATGAAGTACTCGAATCTCTCGGTAAAGAGGGGGTCGCCGGGCTTTCTCTTTGCGAGCGGAGAATTCTCCACGGGGTAGTCGTAGATGAAGGTGGGCTGAATGAGCTTGTCCTCAACGAAGGCGTCGAAGAGCTCAACGAGAACGGTACCTCTGGTAGCATCCTTGGGAACGTCAACGTGGTGTGCCTTAGCGCACTCACGTGCTGCCTCGTCGTCCGCCCACTCGTGATAGTCGATGCCGGAGTACTTCTTCACAGCCTCGATCATGGTCAGACGCTCCCACTTGCCGAGGTCGATCTCAGTGCCCTGATAGGTGATCTTTGTATCGCCGCAAACCTCCTTGGCGAGCATCTTGTAGAGCTCCTCAACGAGATCCATCATTCCGTAGTAATCGGTGTAAGCCTGATAAAGCTCGATCGTGGTGAACTCTGGGTTATGCTTGGGATCCATACCCTCGTTTCTGAAGATTCTGCCGACCTCGTAGACCTTGTTCATACCGCCGACGATAAGTCTCTTGAGGTAAAGCTCGGTCTCTATACGGAGGTACATATCTATGTCGAGAGTGTTGTGGTGAGTCTTGAAGGGTCTTGCGTTAGCGCCGATCTCGAGGGGGAGGAGTATGGGAGTATCCACCTCAAGGAAGCCCTTGTCGTCAAGATACTGTCTGATGAGCTTGAGTATCTTGGATCGCTTCACGAAGGTGTCCTTTACCTCGGGATTTACGATGAGATCAACGTATCTCTGTCTGTATCTCTGCTCGAGATTGGTAAGACCGTGGAATTTTTCGGGAAGGGGAAGTAGTGCCTTTGCAAGAAGGGTGATGCCGGTAGCGTGTATGGATATCTCACCCGTTCTCGTGCGGAAAAGAGTACCCTCAACGCCGAGACAGTCGCCTACATCCCACTTCTTGAAGGAGGCGTAATCCTCCTCGCCGATGCTGTCCCTGGCAACGTAAAGCTGTATCCTGCCCTCGCCGTCAAGAAGGTGAGCGAAGGACGCCTTGCCCATAACTCTCTTGCCTACCATACGGCCCGCGACTCTTACGGTGACGGTCTCACCCTCGGCAAGAGCGCTCTCTTTTGCTTCAAACTCGGAGATAGCAGCAGGCGCGGTGTGCGTTACGTCGTATTTAGTGATTTCAAAAGGATTCTTTCCCTGTGCAACAAGGTTTGCAAGCTTCTCGCGTCTTATAGCGAGCTCGCTGGTGCTCTGAATCTGATTATTGTCCATTTTGAATTCCTTTCATTGATTAAAATGGGTGACGCATCCTCTTGCTTTTGCGTCCGAAAGTAAACATTAGTTGTCTTTTGCTCTGGAAACGCTCTTGATCTGAAGGTGCTGGACTCTTGCACCCTCAACTACGACCTCGTCACCCTCGCTTGCGCCGAGGAGTGCCGTACCGATGGGGGAGGAGTCGGAGATCTTGCCGTTCTCGGGGTCGGTCTCATAGGAGCCGACGATGTGATAGGTGAACTCGCGCTTTCTCTCAACGTTATAGAGAACTACGATAGAGCCAACGCTCACCTTGCTCTCGTCGATCTGAGACTCGTCGATAACCTTTGCGTTTGCGATCATCTCGCGGAGCTCATCGATCCTTGCGTGAATGATTGCCTGCTCCTGCTTTGCCGCGTCGTACTCGCTGTTCTCGGAGAGGTCGCCGTAGGCTCTCGCCTTGGAGATCTCCTTTTTATTTTCCTCAACTCTTACGTTGATAAGGTGGTCAAGCTCATCCTGAAGCGCCTTGAAGCCTTGGGGGGTGTAAAATTTCTGTTCCATTTCTCTTTTCTCCAATATATTTATTTATGCTGCGGCACCGATATATACCTGGGTGCTGTCGTTTTTATTTACAAGCTCAAGAATCAGCTCTATTGCCTTTTCCAGCTGGCTGTCCGTTCCTACCGTTTTCTCTACCTCAACGTCCGGCACGACTCCGACTCCGTTGAAGTTGACGTCGCATGGAGGATTGAAATATCCGATGGTGAAGGTTATGCCGGAAAGGTCGTACAGGTCGTAGCTGTTCTGAGCCACGCCCTTGCCGTAGGTGGTGTTGCCTACGATAACCGTGTCGAGCAGACCTTCCTTGCCGAAATCTCTCATAGCCGCGGTAAAGAGCTCGCCCGCGGAGGCGGTGTTGTTGTTACAAAGCACTGCTATGGGGAGATCCACGGAATGTCCGTCGGTCGTTATTGAATATTCTTTTCCTGCATTTTCGTTCAGAGTGCATATCACTCTGTCGTCGGCGTCGGGTACGAGGTAGTCGATAACGCTGACTACCGAATAAAGAAGTCCGCCGGGGTTTCCTCTTACGTCTATGACAAGAGCTACGGCGCCGTTGTCAACGCAGAAATCCACCGCGTCGGCAAATTCCTCCGGGGTCGTTGCCAAGAACTGTATTATCTGGATATATCCGATGTTATCCTCGTCCATTTTGCAGACGACGGTCGTGTTTTCTATAAGCTTTCTCGTTACGGTGAAGTCGAGCGTCTCGTCGCCTCGCTTGACGGTGATAACTACCGTCGTTCCGATCTCACCCTTTATCATCTCGCTGAGATCGTCGGCGGACGTGTTCTCTACGCTTTTGCCGTCAACGCCGATAATGATGTCGCAGGGCTGTATTCCTGCCTCCTCCGCTCCCGAGCCGGGATATACGGTCATTATCTCAAGCGTCTCCGAGTTCATCATTACGCCTATGCCTACGAAGTCCGAGCCGCCGCTGAGCTCCTCTGTATACTGGAGAAACTCATCCGCGGTGCGGTAGTATGCGTAAGGGTCGCCGATGGACGCAAACAGACATTTGATGTAGGCGTCGGTGACAGCCTCCTTGTCATCGAGATCGGTCGTGTCGTAGAAATGCTCGACGAACAGGAGCGCCGCCGCCTTGGCAAGCTCGTTCTCCTTGGGCAGCTCTTTATAGAAGTCGTCCTCAAGATAGGTCTCAATGTTATTCAGCTTATAGGTGTTAACGTTACCTATTCCGTATTTTTTAGCGTACGACGATACGTACTTGTAGCCGTAATCGTTGTCGCCGAGCTCTGAGATGTTCTGAAGGATCTCGTCCTTCGCAAGCACAGAATCGTTCCTGTCACTGAGATATGCGTAACCGAAGATGCCTAAGATCAGAATGAGACAGCATATAATGACGGCTGTTCTGAGCTTCCCGAGCGGGGAAGCGCGATACGTTGACATATTCTATCTCCTTAAATTTATAAGCAGGCGCTGAACGCGCCCGGGTTATTCGTCAAGAAACGGGGCTGCCGTAAACGACAGCCTCGTGTTAAATTTAGAATTTAGTGGGTTTGCCGTTGAGATATTTCTTAACCATGAGGGCCACCTTGAAGGTTACGGCGTGGTCGAACTCACGAAGGTCGAGACCGGTAAGCTTTCTGATCTTCTCAAGACGGTAAACGAGGGTGTTTCTATGTACGAAAAGCTTTCTCGAGGTCTCGGAAACGTTGAGGTTGTTCTCAAAGAAGCTCTGGACCGTCATGAGAGTCTCGCGGTCGAGCGACTCGAGCGATCCCTTCTTGAATACCTCCTGAAGGAATATTTCGCAAAGAGTGGAGGGGAGCTGATATATAAGTCTGCCGATACCGAGATTTTCGTAGGACATGATGGGGCGCTCGATGTCGAACACCTTGCCTACCTCGAGAGCGATCCTTGCCTCCTTGTACGCTCTTGCGAGATCCTTGAGCTTTTCAACGACGGAGGAGATACCGATAAGGAGCTTCGCCGCGTATTCGCTCTGAGCCTGGCGGAGAATATTCTTTGCCTCGACCTCAAGGTCCTCGGCGGTGCATCCCTCGGATACTTCCTTTACTATTACTATGTCCTGCTCGCTGATATTGATAACGTAGTCCTTGCTCTTGTCGGTCACGATGTTCTGGATGATCTCGTAGGGAGCAAGCTCGGTAGCGCCCTGGAACTTAACCACGATGACCGCGCGGAACTCCTCGTTGCCCATATGGAGCTCGTTGGACTTGATATAAATATCATTAGGAAGGATGTTGTCAAGTATGATGTTTTTAATGAACGATCCCTTGTCGTACTTTTCGTCGTACAGGCTCTTGATATTGCCAAGAGATACCGCAAGTATCTGAGCGGTCTTCTCTGCCTCCTTGTCTTCGCCCTCGACGAATACTATGCAGTCGTTTTTGTTGCTTGAGTTAATGAACTTGTAGGTGTAGCCCTCTATGATCATAGAGTCGCGGGAGAAGGAGAGCTCCTCTTTGATGTGCTGTCTCGATTCGCCGATCTTGGCAAGCTCGCTGCACGCGATGATGATGCCGTTTTCGTCGATCGCGCCGATGGTGCGTCCTACAATATCCTTCATCTGATGAATTACCGTCTGGAACAAGCGGTTTGACATAATAAAACCTATCCTTTCATTCTTCTGCGGGGGTAAAAAAGTCGCCGTATTGACTAAAAGTCCGCAATTTTCAAAGTCGATTCTCAATCAAAAACCCTACCGCAACGGAGGTGGCAAGGTCGATTTGTCTATACTGACCTATATTTTACCTTATTTTTGGACAAATTTCAATAGTTTTTTGAAAATTTATTGCGAAATACACAAAAATGTCACAAACCGATTGTGAAAGTTAACATTATAGGGCTTAAATAGGCATTTTATTGCCTGAAAAAAGCATTTTTTGCATCGAAAACAAAGAAAAAACCGTGGTTAGCGCATAGGAAAAAATGAGCCCAACACGGTTTTTTATGTAAAATTGTCTGTGCGCGCCTTCGGTCCTGCCCGTCAGAGCTCGAAGTGGTAGGAGATTGCCGAGAGACAGTAGTCCGGCGCGGTCTCGCATCTGAGTATTCTCGGACCGAGATTCACACATTCGGCTCCCGCTGAGACGATGCTGTCAGCCTCGTCCTGTGAGAAGCCTCCCTCCGAGCCGATTATAACGGCTATTTTACCGTCGGCTCTGCCGTATCCGCCGAGCACCTTTTTAAGCGACTCCGCTCCCTTGCCCTCGTAGCAGAACAGGGTGAGATCGTAGTCTCCTATCCTTTTGATAAGCTCGGAAAGCTTTATCATTCTGGATACCTTCGGGAGCCTTGATCTGCCGCATTGCTTAGCCGCCTCCTCCGCTATCCTTGAGAGCCTGTCCGTTATCTTGTCCGCCTTGTCCTCTGAGGGACGCTTGATGCATCTTGACGACTCAAAGGGTACTACCGCGCTCACCCCGAGCTCTACTGATTTTTGCACCACGGTCTCGAGCTTATCGCCCTTTGGGTAAGCCATATACAGCGTTATCTCGACGGGGGATTCCGTAGATCCGACGCGCTTTGAAATTATTTCGGCGGCGCACTCGTCGTCACGGATGCGCGAGAGGGAGGTACGGTACTCCGTTCCGTCCTCGTCGCACACGGTGATCTCATCACCGACCGCCATTCTGAGCGAGCGTGCGATGTGGAAGGCGTCCTTTCCTGAGATGGTTATTACATTGTCGGTTATGCGGTCCTTATTTATGAAGAATCTTGCCATATAAACTCCGTGAAGATGATATACAAGGCAGAGCCTTGATGGTATACACGCCGGAGGCGTGGAGATATACGCTCGCTGCGCGGGCGATGAGATACAAGGCAGAGCCTTGATCATCTGCGGCAGAGCAGAGCGACCCAGTCGTTTTCCTTTTCCTCGCGTTCTATCGTGAAGCCGCAGCGCTTGACGCAAGCTCTTACCTCGTCTGCTCTGTCGAGAATTATTCCCGAGAGGATGAGCGGCGCTCCGTCGGCTAAGTATTCGTGTATATCCGGCATCATACGGATGATGATATCGGAAACTATATTGGCTACGCAAAAGTCGTACTTACCGCCCGATCTATCGACACCCTTCAGCAGATCGGATACTCCGACGGTGATATTATCGCATCCGTCGTCACGAGCGTTTTCTCGCGCGACCTTGACGGCTACCGGGTCGATATCGTAGGCGTTGCAGGATTTTGCTCCGAGCTTTGAAGCACAGATCGAGAGTATTCCCGAGCCGGTGCCGACGTCGAGGACTCTTTCGCCGCCCTTTATGAGATCCTGCATGATTCTCATAACGAGGCGCGTGGTTTCGTGCGTTCCGGTGCCGAATGCCATGCCGGGATCCATTCTTATGACTATTTCGCCATCCCTTGCGTCGTACCTTTCCCAAGCGGGAACTATCGTTACCTTACCGAGCGGTATAGGCTTGTAATACTGCTTCCAGCTTTCCGACCAATCCTCCTCGTTCATGCCCTCGATGGATATTTCGTGGTTGATGCCGAGAGAGGAAAGCCTCGCCTCAAGATAGACGCGGTACTCCGCGAAATTCTTTTCCTCCGGCACGAATATCGATACCCTGACGGTCTCTCTGTCGGCGTTGAGTATAGACTCATCGACCAGCTCGCCGTACATTCCGTTAAGCGAAAAGTCGCTGTAATCCTCTATCATAAGACCGTTGTCGAGCATGCTCATCACCGCCGTGATTCCGTCAAGATCGCTCACGTGTCCGGTTACCGTAAGCTTAGTCCAATTTCCAGCCATTTTAAATCTCCGTTTTCTTCTATTGATCTGTCTTTGTCGGTGTATATCTGCTCTCTTAATTCCTCAACCGACGCAAAACGCTTTTCCTCGCGCAGATATCCGAGGAAATATACGCTGATCTCTTTGCCGTATAAGTCGCCCTCAAAGTCCGCGATAAGCGTCTCGGCGTGGATCTCTCTTTCTTTTACGGTAGGGCACGAGCCGACGTTGGTTATACCCGTGTAAAGCTTTTCATCTATCTGTACCGCGGTGCGATACACGCCCTTCGTGAGCGGAGAGGTTTTTCTTACAGGCAGGTTTACGGTAGGGAAGCCGTAGACCTTTCCGAGTCCGAGTCCGCGCTCGACGGTGCCCTTGATAAAGTAGGGAATACCGAGCATTTTTGCCGCTTCGCTAAGACGCCGTGAGGATATAAGCTCGCGGATCAGCGTTGCCGAGAGAGGCGCTCCGTTTATTTTTTGCTCGTCGAGGATAACGGCTCTCTTTCCGTTCTCCTCCATCAGCTCAACGAGGCGCGCGGCGTCTGCCGCAGCCCCTTTTCCAAAGCGGAAGTTGTACCCGGATATTGCAAGCTCTGCGCCGAGAGCTTCGATAAGCACGGCTTTAACAAACTCATCTGGGCATAGAGATGACACGGAGCTGAACTCCGCTATTATAACGCCCTCAATTCCAAGAGAGGCGAAAATTTTGATTTTTTCATCAATATTGTAAATAATACTTTGCGTTTTCTTGGTTTTTGCTATATCATCCGCAAATGTGAATACGTAGGGTGTGAGTCCTTGGGCCTTCGCCTCGCGGACGAGGAGAGACAAGAGCTCTCGGTGTCCTACGTGCACTCCGTCAAAGTAACCGAGGGCGACAGCCGTATTCTTAATATTAAGTTTTTCGGGGTGGCGATAGCTTATTACGTCCACGGCGGGTGCTCCTTTCGGTAGTTTTTAAAGAGTTTTCCACATCTCCATATTGATATTCTCATAGGATGAAATTTCGGTATCGATAACGAATGCGGAGTTGATCTTTTTCGCGTTCTCGTGTTTTATGACCAGTCTTGAGTAATTGTCTCTTGACAGCTCGCCCTCTGCGGGATAGGTCCCGTCAAGAAGCGGATCCGAGCAATTCATAAGCTCAAGTCTGCCGTCGCCGAGCACGCTTACGTATAACTTCTCACCGTCCTTGTGGGTGAGAGCGCATTTTTTGCCGTCCTCGGATATCTCCGCGGATATCTTATCCGACTCAAAGTGCGCGGTGAAGTAGGCGGTTTCCTTGCCAACGAAGGATACCTCATCCTTGATGATGAGAGTTCTTCTGTCGTTTGTAAGGAGCATACCGCGCCTTGCGCTGCTTACCTTATCTTTGCCGTAAACGCTGAGATCGTCTATGATACAGTAGGAGGCGGAGTCTGACGATGAGTGCTCGGTCATAGCTCCGCGCCCGCCGAGAAGCTGTCCGTATGGAAGGGACTTGAGAGCGAGGGCGTTGTTGCCCTCCGCGTTTCTTCTGTAAAGCGAGTAGTTTGAGAAGTAGCCCAAGCCGTTGTTCTTTCCCTTTGAGTTATAGTAGTCGCTGCCGAGGTCGGTGAACCACAGCTTGCCGAGATTATGGTATATAAACGCGCCAGAGTCGAGCTGATTGTGGCTTCCGCCGCTCGGGTTTTCTCCGCCGATGATTCCCGCATAGAGCGAGCCGTTCTCCCAGCCGCTTCTGACAGCGAAGGCGTCGATGCCCGTCATTGCGTAGTCAAGGGGCAGACTCTCAAGCGCGGGAACCGTCTTGCCTCTTACTTCGGGGTGGTACATCATATCAAAGAGAGCCACGTCCTTGCCGCGAAGCAGATGGTCGCGCCGCAATGCGTATAGCAGTCCGTCGCCGGATATAGTCGCGAACTGATTGAAGGACGAGGTGTTCTGCATTCCAAGACCGCCATCGTGATAATTCCAGCCGACAAACTCGGGGCTCTCCGTGTATATCGCGTAGTAGCAGGTCTTGTCAAGACCGCAGGCGTGGTGAAGACCGAGGTCCGTGCCGAGCGAGTCGTAGAGCGCCGCCATTGAGTTCATAAGGTTCACGGTGCCGTAAGCCCAATAGGAGTTGGACTCGACGTAAGAGCCGTCGGGCACGTATTGCGTGAGGACGAGATCCGGCTGCATAGTGCTGGTTATACAAGCGCCGAGAAGCTCTGTTATCCGCTCGTATATTTCGTCGGTGATGACGTCATCTGTCCCGTCGTTCAGAAGACAGAGAGAGCCGATGATCATACCGCTGTTGCAGACCGAGTTCCAGTTGTCGGGCTTGAGCTTGAATCTCCAGCCGGAGCCCTGCTTTGGGCTCGGGAAGTCACACGCGTCGTTGATCACGGAATTGTATCCTTGAAGAAGTCCGTGGGTGTAGATACCTCGCTTGATGAGACCCGTGTCGAGATCCAGCCCCTTCCACGCGCCGTAAAGCCAGTCGTATATCATTGAGAGCCTGCCCGTAGCGCCGGAGCAGTTTAAGAAGTGTCCGGGGCCCCAATGCTTTCTTTCGATTATGCCAAGCGATAGGTAGTAGGCGAGCTTTGCGTATCTTTCGTCGAGCGTCATCTGATAAGCAAACGCTACGTGCGAGATCTCTTCCAGGGCTGACTCGGACGAGGAGTGCCTTCCTCCTACGTCGTATTCATCCTCGCCGTATCCCGATCCCGGCATCTCGCCGTCCAGACCGTCCTCCTCCGCGTTGAGGGCGGGGAGCCTTGAAAGATGCTTATCCGCTCTTTCCAAGAGTTTGATTATATGCTTTTTCACTTCGCTTTCCCCGTCGGAGTTATAAATTGAGCGAAGCTTGTCAAAAATCTCCTGTGAGCCAAAGAGGAAGGGGTGCGTGTTGTTTCTTTTCAGCAAAAGCCCGCGCACCTTAGCGCCGACCTCGATAAATCCCGCCCGTTCCTCGTCGGTTGCGGGCGCGTAGTCGTTGCCGAGCTTACCAAAGGGTATCTCAAATATAAAGCTGTTTGCCAAGGACAAAAGATACACCTTGTCCTTCTTGGAGTCCGGGTGTAATATATTCTCATCCTCGTCGAACAAGATGAGTCCTGTTTCGTTTTCGATCCCGTTTATACCGTCTATCTCGCCAAGCTCGAGGTAGTCGGACTTACACTCTACGCCTACGAGGTCGAGTGCGCTCTTTGGGATCATGGTTTTGCCTTCGTGCTTCACGGGAGGTGTGTCGAGCGTTACGCATTCTCCGTTAAAGAGTGCTCTCGGTACGCCGATTTTTAAACAAAGTAAAGGTCTTTTCATATCGATAATTATTGTTCGTCTCCTTCTTGGAGATACTCGTGGAGTGAATAAATTACGCCATAAAATATATTATTTTATACGGATTAATCTTAGCACAATTAACCCCCGATGTCCATTGATTTTTTGGAAAATCGTTGACTTTGCTAAATAAGTTTGTCTGTTATGCACTAAATATTTTCTCCTTTTTTAAACAAAAGTTAGAAAATGGGCGAGATGTTTGACAAAACCGATATTCTGTGTTAAAATTAACTCGTGTTTAACAAAAACAAGAAAGGAAAAAATATGAAACTTAACTACAAAAGAACAATTCTCGTAGGCTTCGCTTTCTTCCTTATCAGCGCGTTTTGGCAGGCTTATGATACTATCGTACCCCTTATTCTTACAAATAAGTTCCACATGGAGCAGACGTATTCGGGTATGATCATGTCACTTGATAATATCTTCGCGGTTGTTCTTCTTCCTGTTTTCGGCACTCTGTCGGACAAGACCGTGACCAAATTCGGAAAGAGAACTCCTTATATCACGATAGGAACCGTTTTCGCGGCGTTGTTCCTTATTCTTCTCGGATTCACGCCCAAGCTCGTGCTCTTTGTCTTCGTGCTTCTCGGCTGTCTTCTTTCCATGGCTACCTTCCGTTCGCCTGCCGTTGCGCTTATGCCCGACGTAACCGTAAAGCCCCTTCGTTCCAAGGGTAACGCGGTGATCAATCTTATGGGTACTGCCGGCGGTATGATAGTTCTCGGTCTCGGCATCGTGTTTAAGACGAACACCGCGGGCAAGACCGATTTCTCGGCGTATCTCATCTCCGTCAGCGCGGTCATGCTCACCGCTCTCGCTGTATACCTTCTCACCGTAAAGGAGCCCCTCTGGGCATCAGAAGCAGAGGCAGAGAACGCAAAGCTTGACGCCGAGACTCCCAAGGAGGAGGAAGAGAAGGCTGTGGGCAAGCTCTCGCGCTCCGAGTTCGTATCGCTGATCCTTATTCTCGCGTCGGTCGCTCTCTGGTATATCGGCTACAACGCGATCACCTCCAAGTATTCGGTCTACGCGGGCGAGATACTCAAGGTTCCTTACACCGTCACTCTCCTCGTGGCTCAAGCGGCGGCTATCGTTGCTTACATTCCCGTGGGTATGGTAGCGTCGAAGATCGGCAGAAAAAAGACTATTCTCGCCGGCGTGCTTATGCTTACCGTCGCGTTTGCTGCCGCCTCCTTCATCAAGGAGGGCGTAAACCCCATCGTTATGTATCTTCTTTTCAGCCTTGCGGGTATTGGCTGGGCTACGATCAACGTAAATTCCTTCCCGATGGTAGTCGAGCTTGCTAAGAACGGCGACGTCGGTAAGTATACCGGCTTCTACTACACCGCTTCTATGAGCGCTCAGATAGTGACCCCCATACTTTCGGGCTTCCTTATCGACAAGATAGGCTGGCACGTGTTCTTCCCTTATGCGGCGATCTTCGTGGGCTGCGCGTTCGTCACGATGTTCTTCGTTAAGCACGGTGACTCCAAGCCCGAGGCACAGGGCGCTCTCGAGAGTCTTGCGGGCTCTGACGACTGATAAAACAAAAGATAAAAAATTCGAACGGTACGGCTTTCGGTAAATCCGAGCGTACCGTTCTTTAATAGAGAGGTAATATGCATCCTATTTTTATAGCTCTGATAGCAATTCTGTCCGTTCTCCTTGCCGGTCTTTTCGTTTGGCTTTATATGATATGCCCCGGCAAGAAGCGTAAAGGGATGGAAAAATTCACAAAGGTAAAATACGCTCACCGCGGTCTGCACGACTGCGCCAAGGCGGAGAACTCTATGTCCGCGTTTGCCGCGGCAAAGGAGATGGGCTTCGGCATAGAGCTTGACGTGCGTCTTTCAAAGGATGGCGAGCTCGTAGTATTCCACGACGGTGATCTTACACGCGTAGCGGGTAAAGAGGGCAGAGTCGTTGATTTTACTGCCGAGGAGCTCTCGAAAATCAGTCTATCCGGTATGTCCGACGGCATCCCGACGCTCCGCGAGGTCCTTGATCTCATCGACGGCGCCGTGCCGCTGGTTATTGAAATAAAAATGGAGGTAGGCGAGAGCGGTATCGCGGAGAAGCTCCTTGAGGTGCTTGAGGGATACAAAGGCGACTGCGTGGTAGAGTCCTTCAATCCGTTCGCTCTGAAGGTCATAAGACGCGCCCGCCCCGATATACTCCGCGGCATACTCTCCATGGAATATATGAAGGAAGAAAAATTCAAGGGTAAGCTCATTTTCAGACTTCACCAGAATCTCCTTCTCAACTTTATATCCCGTCCTGACTTTATCGCTTACGACCATAACGGATATAAGGTGCGGAATCTGAGATTTATCAGACGCAGCTTCGGCACCCCCCTCATCGCTTGGACCGTGAAATCTCCCGAGGAGGAGGCGCTGGCTGTAAGCCGCGGCTTCGACACTGTGATCTTCGAGGGCTACATCCCCGAAAAATAAAGGCGGAACATTATGAAAATGCAACTTGTGGCAACCTGCCTGTTCGGACTTGAGCATCTGCTCGGCGAGGAGATAGAAAAGCTCGGCTACGAGCGCATATCCACCATCAACGGCAGAGTGACGTTCCTCGGCGACGAGGAGGCGGTGGCGCTGTCCAACGTCTTTCTCCGCTATGCCGAGAGAGTATATATAAAGCTCGGCTCGTTCAGAGCCGCGAGCTTCGAGGAGCTCTTTGAGGGCACACGCTCCCTGCCTTGGACCGAATTTATAGGCAGAAACGACGCCTTTCCCGTAAAGGGTCATTCTATAAGATCCCAGCTGTTTTCCATTCCCGACTGTCAGGCGATAATCAAAAAGGCGATAGTAAGGAGCATGTCCGAGGTCTATGGCATATCCTATTTTCCCGAGGAGGGCGTCAAATATCAGGTCGAGTTCTTCATACTGAACGACGAGGCTACCCTCATGATAGATACCTCCGGCGAGCCCCTGCATAAAAGAGGCTACCGGCGCGAGTCAAACGCCGCGCCGATAAGAGAGACGCTTGCCGCGGCGATAGTGGCGACCTCCCGTCCGCGTGAGGACGTGCTTATGTGGGATCCTATGTGCGGCAGCGGCACGCTTGCGATAGAGGCGGCAATGCAGATGCGCAATATAGCGCCCGGTATGCGCCGTAATTTCGCGGCTGAGAAATTCCCGTATATACACGAAAGCATATGGCGCAACGCGAAGGAGGAGGCTCTCGAGGGCATCACGCCGTCAAGCTTCGAGGTGTATGCGTCGGATATCGACGAGGAGTGCGTAAGGCTTACCAAGGACAATGCTTACAAGGCGGGCGTGTTAAATTCTATCAAGGTATTTCGCCAGGACGCAAGGCGTATCTCAGCTCCCGGCAGACGCGGAACCATCGTTACGAACCCGCCTTACGGCGAGAGGATAGGCACCGCCGCGGAGGTCGAAAGACTATACCGCGATATCGGCACTCACTTCCGCTCTCTCGCTCCCTGGCAGGTATACGTTATAACCTCGCACGACGGCTTTGAGAGGCTTTACGGTAAGAAGGCGGATAAGGTCAAAAAGCTATATAACGGTATGATACCGTGTTATCTTTATCAGTTCTTCAAGAATAAATAAGCCGACGATAAAGGAAACGAAGCGAGATATTTCACAATGTTCGGCAGAACATTATTTCACGTTTTGCGAAAGCAAAACATTTCACTTTACTATCGGGAAGAAGCTTGTCCAAAGTAACGCAAAAGCACTTATGACAGACGATTTATATCGTTCATCATAAGTGCTTTTCTACTACTTAGTAAAACCTGCGTTTGCGGACATCAGCTAAAAACACGGTTCCCTTATTTATATGGAAATTTTTAATCAAATTTCTCTTTTTGGTAACACTATAGTCATAAAGTCGTTATATAATAAGTACGTAGTAAAAACATTTTGTGTCCGACGCTGTCGGATGGAATGGAGCTTTTATGAGTAAAAAAATGAGACGCTCGCTGGTCGTCGTTTCGATGATCCTTATATTATCCTGCTTTACGATGTCATCCTGTCTGTTGTTTACCTCGGGTAATGACGGTTATATGACAAAAAGCGACGTTCAGCAGATGCTGAACAACAGCATGACGGGAAACGTCACGGTCGAGGGCGGAGATAACTACAACATCACTATCGAGGGCGCTCCTCAGGAGAACTCGGCGGCGGGGAAGGCTCTTTTGTCTGCCGTAAGCATAAGCTGCGTGTTCAAAACCTCCAACAGAGGCACGTCGTATCAGCCGGGCGCCACGGCAATCAAAGAAAAGGTTGCGGCGGGCTCGGGCGTTATATACAAGCTGGATAAGGCTCTAGGAGATGCTTATATAATAACGAACTATCACGTCGTGTATTACAGCCAGTCCAATACGGAAAACGGCATCAGCGACGATATCACGGTATACCTTTACGGTCAGGAGAGGGCGGATTACGCTATTCCCGCTACCTACGTTGGCGGGTCTATGGAATACGATATTGCGGTTCTTAAGGTCAGCGGCAGCCGCGTGCTTGCGGAGAGTAACGCCGCGGCAGTCTCCGTTGCCGACTCTGACAAGGTCGCGGTGCTCGATCAGGCGATAGCCGTGGGAAATCCCGAGGCTCTCGGTATTTCCGCAACTCTGGGATACATTAACGTGGACAGCGAATACATCACCATGGAGGGCGCGGACGGAGTCACCACGATAACCCTCAGGGTAATGAGGATCGATACCGCGGTAAACAGCGGAAACTCGGGCGGCGGTCTTTTCAACAGCAAGGGCGAGCTTATAGGTATAGTAAACGCCAAGCTTACGGACAGTGAGAATATGAGCTACGCCATTCCCTCAAATCTCGCTCTGCACGTTGCGGAGAATATTCTCTACTACTGTGACGGAACCGACACCGAGAAGGTCCAGCGATGCTATCTCGGCATATCCGTCAACCTGAGCGAGCTCTACACGGTCTACGACTCAGAGAACGGAAAGGTACTCAAGAGAGAGACCGTATGCGTTTCGGAGGTCAGCGAATCGGGACTATCAAACGGCGTGCTAGAGGTTGGCGACATTATCAATTCCATCACCGTTGACGGCGCGAAGTACGACGTGTACAGAATGTATATAGTAATTGACGCTATGCTCGACGCAAGAGTAGGATCGGTGGTTGTCGTAAACGTGACGAGGGGAGATCAGGTGCTTGATCTTCAGATAGAGATCACGGAAAGCTCGCTTACCGAAATGCAATAATAGAATAAAACGATACGGTCACTTTACACGGTTTATGAGATCGAGCTCCTCTTGCCGTGATACGAGATCGTATCGTTTATTTTTTTATTTATCGCTGTGATGTTTAAAATGATATTACCGCGATCAGTCCTTCTTTTTTATAACCTTGGTAACAAGAACTGTCATATCGTCCGTGTGCGGAAGATTTTTGAGCGCCGCGGCGAGTATTGAATCGGCGTATTCCTTGAGGTTGCGCTTGGGCGGCTTTGAAAGAAGCTCCAGAAGCCACGGGGTATCCTCCGCGCTTTGCGCGATGCCGTCCGACATCATGATTATGTAATCCTCTCCCTCAAGCTCCACCCTGATCCTTTCCGCATCGACGTTCTTCATAAGGCCGAGAGGTGCGGTCTTGGATTTTATACGGAAGATAGACGAGCCGCGCTTGACATAGGATGCCGCCGCGCCGCTCTTTAAGAACTCCGCGTCTCCGCGGTAGAGATCGACCGAGAACAGATCTACGGTCGCGGAGCACTCTCTGCGCTTATGACGCACGGTGTGGTTAAGGATTCTCAGAACGGTCTGTCCCTCGGGGTTGAATTCAAGCGCGCGGGTCATAAAGTCGGATACGAGAGAGGATATCTGCTTTGCCTCGCGTCCCGTGCCCATGCCGTCCGATATAAGAGAGTAGAAATATCCGCCCGCGCTCTCAAAGGCGGTAGCCGTGTCGCCGGAAACGTCCTCTCTTTCGCCCGCGACGGATGCTACGGCGCACTCTGCGGCGAAGGATTTTTCGCTCGGACACTCCATAAGCGCCATTTTGCCGCGTCGGTAAAACTCGGGCGTGCCAAGTCTTACGCCCGCTATTGCTTCTATATTCTTTTTGAGCTCGGGAGCGGTTATTTTGTTTCCGCTCTCGTCCTCCGCGGCGAGTATGAAGTACGGGCGTCTTTCGCCAAATGCGCGGATAACTCCGTCGGCAAGACCCGCATCCAGCATAACATCTGCAAGTCTTGCGGACAGCTCCTCGTTGAGAGCCTTTTCCTTTTCATCCTCGATGCGAGCCTCGTTTATCAGCTTGGCGATTATGCCGAAGTCCTCGGATGAGGTGTCCTTTTTCATCTCGCGGAATTTTTCCTCGGCGAGTATTGCCGCGCCGCGATTGATCGCCTCGGCGACGTTTGGAGAGAGGCGGCAGTATTCGGGATACGCGCCGAGATCATCCTCGGTTATTTTTCCGTTGGTATATAGCGTGTCGGCTAGCTCGTAGGTGTTTTCTATAAATTTCCGGTCGCTTTTAGTCATACACGCGCCTCTGCCCTCGCAGGCTCGGCAGTACTTGTCCGCACATTCAAGGATGAGATCGGAGAGCTCCTCTCGGGTGGGGCGTGTCGAGCTTTCGTTATATTGCTTTATTGATGAGGATATGGCGGCGAGAGACATTTCAAGCGCGCTGAGGTTGCCCTTGTATCTGTTCCGGTAGGAAAGAGCCACCGTGCCGACCATATCGATCGCGCTTTTTTCGACCTCCTCGCACTCCGCTTCCGTCTTTTCCGCCGAGAGCTTTTTCAGTATCGGGAAAACCGTCAGGGAGGCTATCGCGTATTCCGGAAGCACGGTGAGCAGCCCTACGACGCTGCCTGCGTAAGCGCCCCACGCGGCGAGCAGAGCGCCTCCTCCGACGATGCCGTAGCTGATGCCGAGACTGCCGAAAAGCGCGCCGGCTCCTATGCCTGCCAGGGCGAAGCATACCGAATAAGAGCTTGACAGCCCGAAGGACGAGACGAAGCCCACGATGCATCCGTAAAGTGCTCCGAATCTGCGGGCAATAATAAGCGTTGCCGCGCCCGCGAATATGTAAGCTATGGAAATGCCGAGCAGCTCATACTCCTTGAAGGATATAGATATAAGAAATATTATCAACAGCGCGGAAAGACGGAAGAAAAGTAAATTAAACTTGTCTTTTTCACTCTTTCCTTTGCTTGAAAATACGTTAACTGAGCTGTCGAATACAGTATAAAAGCTTATTCCGCAGTCGAAAAGTCCGGATAGCGCAAAGACCAAAAGCGGAGGCATCAGTATCATGGAAAGACCGAAGAGCATGGCGGTCAGAGTAAAGCCCGAGAGCAATATCTCGTAGACTGCCGCTATAAAGCCGCCTATCAGAGAGGCTGACATTTTCAGCATCAGACCCTCGGAAAACCACTTGAGGTACACCCTCTCGCCGTCCTCGCTCCTGTCGGTGCCCGATACTATGATCCTTAAAAATACCACTATCACGGATATCATGGAATATATGATGCCCGATTTACCGAGAGTGAGAGCTCCCGATACCGCGCCGAGGGTGGCTATCCACACGCGCGTCGGCAAAACCGCGATAAAGGCTATTGCGAGCGGATGCGAGCCGAATACCACGTGGCATCTTGAAAACAAAAAGGCTATAAAAAAGGTGATCACGTCGAGAAGCGGGGCTTCCCGTTTCATCCTCGCCTCCTCGATGGAGTGCTTTATCGTTCCTATGACTCCCGCTTTTTTCTTTCTTTTTTCCTTCGTTTCTTCATGGCTTATCCTGTCCATATTGAAATCTCCTTTCGTCGAGAGAGCTCGAATTTTTGTTTTTGTCGTTGCTCCTACGTATCTATTGTATTGGAAGGCGGGGAAATATTCCGTCGTTTCGTGCGGGTCGATTTGATAAAGAAGCTGTCGAATGGTGTCCAAATGGGAGAAATCCGGTGTAAGCAGGTCGGTCGTTTGATGATTTGGTGTGTTTTTGCGAAATATTAACCGAATATTCCGGACCGGATCGGATCATACGCGCGCCGGAAAGAGCAATATAAAAAATCCGGTTGAAATTTTGATGGATATATGTTAAAATATTTAGTAAGAACAAACACAAGGAGTCCTGCGGTATGAAAAATACGGGAGAGCTTTCCGGTCTCGTGATAATCAACAAGGAGGAGGGGATAACCTCTCAGGGCGTTGTCAACAGAGTAAAAAGAATATTCGGAGTCTCAAAGGCGGGACATACGGGCACGCTCGACCCTATGGCTACCGGCGTTTTACCCGTGCTTATAGGCAGGGGTGTTAAGGCGAGCGAGTTTATGCTTACCTCGAGCAAGCATTACGGCGCGACCCTTCTGCTCGGAGTCACCACCGATACGGAGGACGTTACGGGTACTGTCTTATCCGAGTGTGAGGTGGAGCTTGGCGAGGATGAGGTCATCTCAGCCATATCGGGCTTCGTAGGCGAGATAATGCAAACGCCGCCGATGTACTCCGCTCTTAAGGTCGGGGGACGGAAGCTGTGCGATCTTGCCAGGCGCGGCGAGACGGTGGAAAGAGAGGCTCGCCCCGTGACCGTGTATTCCATAAAGGCGGATAAGATAAACGACAGAGAATATTATCTTGACGTTGTCTGCTCAAAGGGCACTTATATAAGAACGCTCTGCGCGGATATCGGCAGGGCGCTGGGGGTAGGCGGCACGATGAAAACGCTGACACGCCTCTCGGCTTCGGGCTATTCCATTGATGCGGCAAGGACCCTCTCGGAGCTTGAGAGCATGAGCGATGCGGAGAGGGAGAGCGTGATATATCCCGTTGAGGACGTATTCAAAAAATACGAGCTCGTGGTGCTTCCCGAATTCTTCGCGAGGCTCGCTCGCTCCGGGCTGGAGATATATCTTCACAAGATAAAAAAGAGCTTTCCGGTGGGTACCGTGTTAAGAATCGCGGATCGCGACGGCTTTTTCGCGGTAGGAGAGGTAAGACAGTTTGAGGACGGTCCTGCCATAAAGCCCATAAGACAGTTCTGAGGGCGCACAGATCGGTTTTGAATCATTATCTTTTACTAAGGAGGAAGTATGGCGGGCAGGAGTTGGACACAGAGTCAGCTTGACGCGATAAATACGAGGGACAGAACGCTTCTTGTGTCCGCCGCGGCGGGCTCCGGAAAGACGGCGACCCTCACCGAAAGAATAATATCCTCGGTGCTTGATGAGAATGACCCGATAAATATAGAGGAAATGCTCATCGTGACCTATACCAGAGCCGCGGTGGGAGAATTAAGAGAGAGAATAAGCAAGGCGGTAAGAAGGGCTATCAAGGAGCGCCCGGGCGACGAGAGGCTCGAAAGACAGCTTTATATGCTGCCGAGCGCAAAGATAAGCACTATCGACGCTTTCTGCGCGGATATACTCCGCGCCAATGCCGAGCGCGTGGGTATAACCCCGAGCTTCCGCGTGCCCGATAACGCCGAGGCTCAGCTGCTCGCCGAGAATATTCTCGACGGACTGCTTGAGGCTATCTACGAGGGACACGCGCCGGACGTCGCCTCGCCGAAGGAGCTTGACGCTCTCACCGACTGCCTCGCGCAGGCAAGAAAGCAGAGCGAGCTGCCCGCTATAATCCATATGATATATTCGTCAACGCTGAACTCACTGGAGGGCGTTGGCTCTATCGGCGCGCTCGTTGACGAGTTTGATCCCGAAAAATTCACCAGTGTTGAGAATACAGGCTTTGGAAAATACTGTATAGCGAGACTGTCGGAGCTGCTCTCGCACTATCGCACGGTCTTCACCGATATAAAGCGTGAGATAGAGGCGCGCGGCGAGGCGAAATTCGCGAAGATAGTGGATATGATAGACGATGCCCTCCTGCTCATCGGCGAGCTTTCCGCTAAGAGCTCATACGAGGACATACGCGCCATACTCAGCGCCTACGAGTTCAAAAAGGCGGCAAGCGTGTCAAAAAAAGACGGGCTTCCTCCTATCTCGATCGTGAGAAGATCCTTCAAGGAGGAGCTCACGAAGATGCGCTCAGAGTTCTTCCGTCACTCCGAGAGGGAGTGGAGGATCGCTTACTCCGGCATGCACGAGCAGTTCGACGTGCTCTACCGTGTCGTTTGCGAGTTTGACAGGCTGTTCAGGCGCGAGAAGCTAAGACGCGGAATATGCGAGTTCTCGGACGTTGAGCGCTACACCTACGAGTGCCTATGGCATAACGGTGAGAAAACCGACGTTGCCAAGGAGCAGTCAAGGCTTTACCGCGCGGTCTACATAGACGAGTATCAGGACGTAAACAGCCTGCAGAATAAGATATTTGAGGCAATATCCACCGAGACCAACAGATTTATGGTCGGCGATATAAAGCAGAGCATATATGAGTTCAGAAGCGCGAATCCAAGGATATTCGCGGATATGAAAAAGAGCTTCCCGCCGCTTGGCACGAAGGGGGATCATCCCGCTGCCTCGATATTTATGTCCAATAACTTCAGATGCGACGAGGGCGTTATAGACTTCGTCAACGATATATTTGATAAGCTGTTCTACCGTCTGCGAGACAGCATAGGATACGTGGAGGAGGACAGGCTGAGGTTCAGCAAGCTCTACGATCATGAGAAGCCGGAGTACAGATATCCCGAGATATGTCTTGTTCCTACGATACCTCCGTCCGATCCCCGCGCGGCTCTTGTCAAGGATCAAAAGGAGCTTGTGCCCGAGATTGTGGCAAGGAAGATAAAGGAGCTGCTTGACGGCGGATTTCTTGATAACGGCGAGAGGATACAGCCTAGGCATATAGCTATAATCATGCGCAACGTCAAGAATAAGGGTGAAAAATACGCTCGCGCGCTGGCAAAGCTCGGTATCCCCGCGGCGCTTGCCGAGAGCGAAAGGTTCTTTATCAATTCCGACGTGTTGCTCGTTCTTTGCCTTCTTAACTCGATAGACAATCCGCATAAGGACGTATATCTTGCGGGGCTTATGTGCTCTCCGATCTATAACTTCAAGCTCGGTGAGGTAGCCATGATAAGAAAGCTTGCTCCGGAGGACACTCTTTATGATTCCTTGAAGGTCTATGCAGAGCAGAGAGATGACGGGGGACGTGTCAGAAAATTCCTTGAAAGGCTGGCGTATTACAGACTGCTTTCGGAGGGGATGCCTACGGACAAGCTCTTGATGAAGCTCTATCACGAAACGGGGCTTCTGGCTCTTTCCTCCAATAAGAAGGAGAGCAAGGACAACCTCATGCTCCTTTACGAGCACGCGAGAAAGTTCGAGGCGGGCTCGTTCAAGGGACTTTACAACTTTATCAGCTATATCAATCAGCTGACGGGCAGAGAGAGCGACTTCGACAAGAGAGAAGCGCCCGGAGAATGCGACGCGGTAAGGATAATAACCGCACACGGCTCTAAGGGTCTTGAGTATCCCGTGGTGTTCTTTGCGGGCGGAACCTCGAGCTTCAATCAAAGCCACGGCGCAAGCGAGCCTCCGAGATTTGAGTACGAGGAGGGCTTCGGCATGGGTATGTTCCTGCGTACCGACTCCGGACTTGCGCTGGTCAGAAACTCCACTAAGGACATAATAAAGCATTACAGACACAGGAAAAAAATAGAGGAGGAGGCGAGAGTCCTCTACGTAATCCTCACAAGAGCGAGAGAAAGGCTCTATATTGTCGGTCAGGTCAAATCCAACCTCGAGGAATTTGAGGCACAGACTGCTGCCGCAAGGGAGTATATGTCCGAGTATTCGGTTTATAACGTATCCTCGCTTCTCGGGATGATACTTGAGATGAAGGAGTTTGACATCAAGACTCCCGCCGAGTTCTTGAAGGAGCCGCCCCTCGTCTATACCGACGAGGCTTATAACGTGTTGGCAGCTGAAGCGGCATCCATCGATGCGGAGCCCGCGGCGGAGCCCCTTGGGGACGGCGGCACCGCTGACGTTGACGCGGATGAGGCTGATCGGCTCGAGGCGGAACTACGAGCGCGCTTCGAGTTTGAGTATCCGCGCGATCATCTCACACGCCTGCCGGGTAAGCTCTCTGTTTCGAGGCTTTATCCCGCTATTCTTGACGGCTCGGATGAGTTTGCCGTGAAGCTCGATGACGGAGAGGGAGATGCGACACAGGAAAAGCGAGGCTATCTGCCCAAGTTCCGCGCTCCAGACGCACAGAGCCTTAGCGCAGAGAAGGGTATAGCAACGCATATGCTCCTTCAGTTCTGCGATCTTGAAAGGCTTGCAAAGGTGGGGGCAAGGCAGGAGCTCGATGCCCTGAAGCAAAAGGGATTCCTTTCCGAACAGGATGCCGCGCTGGTAAGAGTCAGAGAGGCAGATGCATTTGCCAAGTCGAAGCTCATACGGGATATGCTTTCCGCAAAGAAGCTCTACCGCGAGTTCAGATTTAACGTCAAGCTTCCCGCGGAAGATTTTACAACCGATCCCGAGCAAAAGAGACTCTACGAGAACGAGCACGTTCTCGTGCAGGGTGTTATCGACTGTCTTTATGAGGACAGCGCGGGAGATCTCCACCTTATAGACTACAAAACCGACAGGCTTACCCCGGAGGAAAGAGCCGACAAGGCACTTGCAAAAGAGAAGCTTAAAGCTAAGCACTCGCTGCAGCTCTCGTATTACGCCAAAGCGGTCGAGCTTATGTTCGGCAAATATCCAAAAACCGTAGAGGTGTACTCACTGCCTCTCGGTGACACGCTCGACGTGTCGATATAAAAAAACACCGTTAAACTCCGCACGTGTCGGGGCTTAACGGTGCCTTTTTTATAAAACTGTGATTTTTATAATGTCGAGATTCGAGTTGGGTTAAAGCAAGGCTCGCTTCGTAAGATCATAGCTTCCTTACCGACACCTCTCCCGTGGAGAGTATCTGCTCTGTTCCGTCCGGGAGCACAAGTAGCAGCTCACACCTGTCGGTGATATCCTTTACAGTCGCTTCATACTTTTCAGTAGGCTTGATAACGGTTACGTCTTCGCCGATAAGGAAGGAGCGGCTTTTGTACTCGTCGGTTATCTTTTGAGTACCGACCAGTGAGAGATTATTGAAGAATTCCTTGATGATCAAGGTGGCAAGGTCGTTTACGTCCGTTTCTTTACCGCATTCGTCCTCAAGTGTTGTGGCAATGCTTGTGATTTCCGTCGGGAAGTCCTGCTTCAAGAGATTTATACCGATACCGACAACGGCATAGGAAAGGTGCTCTCCGTCGTCACTAGCGCGTCCTTCGGTGAGTATTCCCGAGAGCTTTTTGCCTCCAAGGTAAATATCGTTCACCCATTTGATCTTTGCCTCGGTGCCTGTAAGAGAGTCGATGACCCGAGCCGCGATCACCGCCATATAGGTCGTTAAGGACGTCGCGTAATCTGCGGGCATAGTCCGGTTCAAGAGTATTGAGAGATAAATACCCTTGCCGGCATTTGAGACGAAGCTTCTGCCAAGCCTTCCTCTGCCCGCGGTCTGTCCGCTTGCGATAAAAACGGCGTCGGAGGTGTTGCCGCTCTGCGCGTAGAGCTTAGCTTGCGTATTGGTTGAATCTGTTGTATTGTAAACTATAATAGGCAATTTATCGGATAAATCACCGATCATGGACTGTATTTTCTTTTTATTCAAGGACATGATTACACCTTATTTTAAAAGCGGCTACGTGAATAGCCGCTTTTGCTTTTTATATCTTCTCAACGGAGATGATTACGTTTTCTCCGTTGATGCTCCACTCTTTTGAGTGGGTGAGAGTGTTGCCTACTGTAAGCTCGACACCGAGGGTCTCTGATTTGATCTCATCTGCGTTGCGCAGCGCTACGTCCTCGACGGTCTTGTTGCCCGAGAAGGCGATCTTAATGTTATCCATAACCTCGAAGCCGGAGTCCTTACGCATCGTCTGGATCTTGGAGATGATCTCGCGCACGTTGCCTTCCTCGATAAGCTCGGGAGTGAGATTCTTGTCGATGACTACGGTTACGCCGTGATCCTGGAGCGACTCGAAGCCGTCCTTTTTGGTCATCTCGATGAGAAGATCCTCCTTGGTGAGAACGATCTCGGAGCCGTTGACCTCGAAGGTGATAGCGCCCTTTGCCTCAAGCTCGTCCATGGCGTCGTTGCCGTCAAGGGTCGCAAGAGTATTCCTGATACCGCCGAGGAACTTGCCGTACTTGGGTCCTACGGTGCGGAGCTGGGGCTTGAAGGAATAGGTGGTGAAGGTGCGGACGTTGTCGGTGAACTCAACTTCCTTGAGGTTGAGCTCCTCGGCGATAACTGTTACGAAGCTTTCGTCGGGCACCTTATCGGTCTTGACATACATCTTGCCTATGGGCTGGCGGTTCTTGATAGCCGCGGCGTTACGGCAGGCTCTGCCGAGCACGACGATATCCATGACCTCCTCCATGTTTTCCTCAAGAGACTTGTCTATCATAGACTCGTCTGCCTCCGGGAAGGAGCAGAGATGTATCGACACGGGTGCGGTCTTATCGACCGATCCGACAAGGTTTCTGTAAATATCCTCGGTCATGAAGGGTATCATAGGTGCGGATACCTTGGCAATGGTTACAAGACAGTTGTAAAGGGTGAGGTAGGCGTTTACCTTATCCTCGGGCATATCCTTGACCCAGAATCTCTCACGGCTGCGGCGCACGTACCAGTTGGAGAGCTGATCTACAAAGTCCTCAAGGACTCTTGTCGCCTCGGTGATCTTGTAAGCGCCGAGCATACTGTCAACAGACTTTACAGCAGAGTTGAGCTTGGAGAGAATCCACTTATCCATTACGGACAGTGTGTTCTTGTTAAGGGTGTATTTCGTCGGGTCGAAGCCGTCGATATTGGCGTAAAGAGCGTAGAACGCATAGGGCACCACCCGCGCTGCTGAAACAGTACAAGCAATTTGAGCGGGACAAGGTCATGG
>CAYWPS010000020.1:0-6348 GCA_964460165.1 uncultured Ruminococcus sp.
CAAAGTGCAGAGCCTCGATCTCAAGACCGCGCTTTGCCATCATACATCCCGCGACGGGAGAATCAATACCGCCCGAGAGAAGAAGCAGGCCTCGACCCGCGGAGCGAAGCGGCAGACCGCCAGCGCCCATCTCCTGACCCGCTCTGATGTAGGCGTGGTCGTCACGCACCTCAACGGTAACTATAACGTCGGGCGCCTTTACGTCGACCTTAATGCCTCGGACTGCCGAGAGTATAACTCCGCCGATATCGCGGGATATCTCCGGAGAGGTGAGGGGGAACTTCTTATCCGAACGCTTGGCATCGACCTTGAAGGTCCTCTTGCCCGCGAGCTTGGCGGGAAGATATTTTCTCGCGCACTCCTTGATGGAGTCCATATCCTTATCGCAGACTGCGGCGCGGTTGACAGCAACTATTCCAAACACCTTTTTAGCCGCGGAATACATCCCCTCCATATCACATTCATCGTTCATGGGCTCAACGTATATCGTGCTCTGCTTGAAGTATATCTTAAAGTTGCCGTATGGCGACGCGCGGCGGCGCAGCTCCTTTACGAGCCCCGACTCAAAGTTCTGTCTGTTGTTTCCCTTTAGGATAACCTCGCCAAACTTGCAAAGTATAACCTCGGGATATGAGGAACGCTCCTCAAATGAATTCATAAAGTCCATATTTTCTCTTTCCTGCCGCGCACTGCGCGTTTTTTTACTTTTTGTTGTTAGATCAGACTGTCAAGCAGTCCCTCGGCGCGCGAAGCGTCGTCTACGAATCCGTAAACCACAGCCGCGCGATATTTTTTCACAAACCCCTCTCCGTCGGCGAACGAGGAAAGGAAGCTTACCCTATCTGTTGCGAGCTCCAGAAGCTCCATTCTCTCACTGCCGTTTTCAGCAATAAACACTCCGATTTCGCGCACAGTGCTAACTTTACCGTACAAAACGATAGCAAATTCCGTCACAAGACAGTCCGAGTCTCCGTAAAGCGCGTGGAGCATCTCGTCATCTATATATCCATCCTCGCCCTCCTTGGCAAGCGACGAATACACCCTTCCGTCCAAAGAGTACGCCCGGCAAAACTCCGCGGCGACATCCGCGGCGCAAGCTCTTTCGGAGCAAGAAATCAATAACAGAAGGGAAATTAAAAGCAATATTGCAGCCGTCCTTTTCATAGGCTCTCCTTTCCGTGGTTATAAGAGATTTTATGAAAATCCGGACGGATTAATTCTTATTCGCTCAGCTCGCCGGCGATATTCTTTTCCATTAGCCTCTTTATCTCTTTCTTGGAGACGCCGAGGCTGAAGAGATGATACAGCTTGGCTACCGCTGCCTCGGTGGTCATATCCCTGCCGCTGACAGCGCCCGCGCTCTTGAGCTGCGATGAGGTCTCGTAAGCGCCGAGAGCCACCGTCCCGCTGGGACACTGCGAGCAAACGGTAATTACCGAGCCCGCGGAAAACGCCTTCTTTATAATAGGCAAAAGATCCCCGTTGCCCATCGGGATATTGCCGGCGCCGAAGGTCTCAAGCACGATGCCCGAGAGCTTCTCGGTCATAATATCCTCAAAGAGTCCGAACTGAATACCCGGAAACACCTTGAGTACGCCTATCGGCACCTTGGCAAACGGATGATATTTCAGACCTTCCTCGCGTCTTTTGAGTATTGCGGGATAGTTATACTTTACAGTTATACCCGCCTCTGCAAGATGCGGATAGCTGGGCGAGTCAAACGCCACGAGTCCGTCGGCGCTCATCTTCATCGAGCGGTTGCCGCGCAGAAGACGCGAGCTGAAATAGAGACACACCTCACGGGCGATCCCCTCGCTCGCTATGATGATCGATGTGATGAGATTGTCACGTCCGTCCGATCGGAGCTCAGAAAGAGGTATCTGCGAGCCGGTCAGTATAACGGGCTTATCAAGCCCCTCGAGGATAAACGAGAGAGCGGACGCCGTATACGCCATGGTATCCGTGCCGTGAAGTATAACGAAGCCATCGTATCCGTCATATCTCTCGTGTATGACCCTGCCTATCTCGTTCCATTCGTCAACGCTCATGTTCGACGAGTCGAGCAGAGGCGACATCTCATACAGATCCCACAGCGGAAACTCGGGTCTGTTAAGGTCGGGAATATTCTTCAATTCCTCCGACAGATAACCCGACACGGGGCTGTATCCGTTACCGGTATTCTTCATACCGATAGTGCCGCCCGTGTGAATTATAAGAACCCTTCGCGCATTATCTATGCTGTTATTTCGCATTATTCTTTCCTCTGTTCATAAGAAGTCCGTGCTTGATATCCCAAAGCTTACGGGAAAGATCAACGTAGTACTTATGGGGATTTTCAAATCTCTTGACCTCATCCCAAAGAGTCATTATCTGGCTCTTACAGTAGTCTCTGATCTCGTGGATCGACGGGCACTCGTAGACGCACTCTCCGCCCTTGAATATAGGCACGAGAAGCTGCTTGGCGGTAAAGTCAGTCACCGTCTTGGTCTTCCATACCTGTACGGGATCAAAGAGCTCGAGAGGCTCGGATCCGTCGATGGTCTCGTCGTATACGCAAAGCTGGTCCGCAACCGCGGTGCCGGTCTCGTTATCGAAGATCCTGTAAACCTTTTTGAAGTGAGGGTTGGTTATCTTTTCGGGATTTTCGGATATCTTTATCTTTGGGACTATCTCGCCATCCTTCTCCACGGCTACGAGCTTGTAAACGCCTCCAAAAACGGGATTTGACTTAGCCGTGATAAGTCTTTCGCCAACGCCGAATACGTCTATTCTTGCGCCCTGAAGGATAAGATCTCGGATGATGACCTCGTCAAGTGAGTTGGATACAACTATCTTACACTCGGTATATCCTGCCTCGTCCAGCATCTTCCTTGCCTTTTTTGAAAGGTACGTGATATCGCCCGAATCAAGACGGATACCGCACTTCTTTATGCCAAGAGGCTTAAGTACGTTGTCAAACGCCTTTATGGCGTTGGGAATACCGCTCTTGAGAACGTCGTAGGTGTCAACGAGGAGAGTCGCGTTGTCGGGATAGGTCTTGCAGTAGGACTCAAACGCCTCGTACTCGGTGTCGAACATCTGCACCCACGAATGAGCCATCGTTCCCGTAGCGGGGATACCGAACATCTTGTCTGAGATGGCGCAGGCGGTAGCCGCGCAGCCGCCTATGTAAGCGGCTCTCGAGCCCATTATCGCTCCGTCGGTTCCCTGCGCTCTCCTTGAGCCGAATTCCATCACGGGTCTGCCCTGAGCCGCTCTTACGATCCTGTTCGCCTTGGTTGCTATCAGCGACTGATGGTTAAGACAAAGGAGCACGTAGGTCTCTATAAACTGCGCCTCAACGGAGGGGGCGCGAATAGTCATAATAGGCTCACCCGGGAAGATGGGCGTGCCCTCCGGCACCGCGTAAATATCACCGGTAAAGCGGAAGTGGCGAAGATAATCGAGGAACTCCTCGGAGAAAAGCTTTTTTGAGCGCAGGAAGGATATATCCTCCTCGGTAAATTTCAGATTCTTCACGTAGTCTATCACCTGCTCAAGACCTGCGGCAATGGCAAAGCCTCCGCCGTCGGGTACCTTGCGGTAGAATACGTCAAAATAGGATATCTCATCAGCCTTGCCGAGCTCAAAATATCCATTAGCCATAGTAAGCTCGTAAAAATCGCAAAGAAGCGTGTAATTCATATCAGACATTTCATCATTTCTCCTTACATCTTTCGTACTTATAGATCAAGCTTAAGGTCACCTGTCTGTATCCACCCGAGCCTTCTCATAACCTCCGAGAAAACGAGCGACAAAACCGCGGGGAGAAGGAAGCAGGTCACCAGAACGCCAATGACCGACGTCGCAGTGAATCCCATATCCGTGAAAACTCCGATCGGTCCGACGAGCCCGCACGTGCCCATGCCCGCGGACACACCCGTGCACTCGAGCTTGAACAGACAAGTCGACACGGGACCCGTGATCGCCGAGGCAAGAATGACGGGGAGCCAGACGACAGGCTTCTTGATTATGTTACCCATCTGGAGCATCGACGTGCCAAGCCCTTGGGCAACGACACCTCCCCATCTGTTCTCACGGAAGGAAATGACGGCAAAGCCGATCATCTGCGCCGAGCAGCCGGCAACAGCCGCTCCTCCCGCAAGTCCGCCAATGCCTATCATGGCGCAGACGGCGGCAGAGGAAATAGGCAGCGTAAGTATCACTCCCACGACGACCGAGATTATTATACCCATGAAGAACGGCATTATCGTGGTGGCGTAGTTGATGAAATAACCGAGCCAGTACATAACGTAAGCAACCGCGGGGCAGATCAGCATGGCGGTGATCATGCCTGCCGTGAGCGTTACCGCAGGCGTTACGATTATGTCTACCTTAGTCTCACCCGAGACGAGCTTTCCGACCTCGCACGCTACAAGAACGCACAGGAACGCGCCCGCAGGGCCTGCCGACACTGACTTCTCCATTCCATCCGCCGCGGTAATGACCGTGAGCATATCGTTTCCGCACATGCCTACGACACCTGACGCAAATAACACGAGAGCCGGAGCCTTCAGCGCATAAGCAACGGCAATGCCGAGAATAACGCCCGTAGCACCGCCCGTGGCAGGCGCGTAGCGCGACAGCATCGAGAGCAGGTCATAAAAGACGTTGCCGCTCGGTACGTATCTTAGTATCGTGCCGAAGATGGTTGCCATAAGCAGCGAGGCAAAAAGTCCCAGCGCCATAGCTCCCATGGCATCGACAAAATAAGTTTTAGGTGACAGTGAAACGCCCTTTTTTGTCAGATAAGAGCGTACACGTGTAGGGGCTTCTTTAGATCTTTCCATACTATCCCTCTTTTCTTATTCCCCAAAAAAATCGAAGATTATTTCTTCATTGTCCTTTCGCGATCTATGTAATTCTGAAGTATTATCTGCGCGGAAAGCGTGTCTACCGTTTCCTTGCGCTTCTTGCCGTACGTACCCGTTTCGCCAAGAAAACGGTACGCCACCATCGTGGTCATTCTCTCATCGTAATAGTCTATCGGTATCTCGGTAAGTTCGGCAAGCAGAGCTCCAAACGCCTTGATAACGTCGGCACGGGGTCCCTCGGAGCCGTCCATGTTCTTTGGAAGACCGATAACGATCTTTTTGCAGGATCGCTTCTGTGCCTCCTGTGCCACTCTGACAGCAGTCTTTCTCATGCCGCCCTCGGATATCGTACCGATCCCGCCGGCAATAAGACCGGATATATCACATTCGGCAAGACCGGTGCGCTTGTCGCCGTAGTCAACGCCGAGATATTTTCCATGTGTAACGTCCAAAAAAGTTACCTCCAAAGATTTGGTTTTATATTTTTTCGTAAACGTCTATCACGAACTCAACCTCGGTGGATACGGCAGAGAGCGAAAGCACTCGCTCCCTCTCCTTCCTTGGAGTGCGGTAGGCGTAGGGTGTCATCATAAATAGCGCGCGTATGTCATCAGGCGTGCCAAGATCGATAGTGTACGCGAGCGTTTCGTGCGATAAAAGCTCAAAGCCCTCGAGGACCGTGTCCTCGGGCTCGTTTTTATACGGTGTCTTGTATATGACCGACTTCAATCCGAACAGATGCTCCCTGCCGGGATATACCATCACGAAGCGTCCGCCCGCCTTAAGCACGCGGCTGACCTCCGAGACGGCAAGAGGCGAAAAAGCGTTGAACACGGTGTCCACCGAGCTGTCGCAAAGAGGCATATCGTATGACGTGGCAACCGCCAAAGAAAGCGCACGGTTACGCTTTGCGGCATATTTTACCGCATCGCGCGAGATGTCAAAAGCAAGGACGTTGCTCACCGAGTCGCGCTCTTTGAGGGCGCACTCAACTTTGTCGGTATAGTATCCCTCTCCGCATCCCGCGTCAAGCACACAACCGCCTGCCACAGTATGCTCGGCGACAAGCGAAGCAAGCTTGTCTGCCAAGGGCTCATAGAAGCCGCGCGACAGAAACGCGCGGCGCGCCTCAACCATCTCGGCATTGTCGCCGTGAGTTCCACCGCCAACGCCAAGCAGAAGATTGTAATATCCCGCCCTAGCTCTGTCGAAGCAGTGATTATTTTCGCATTTTTTAGTATTTCCGTCAAGGATCAATCCGCCCTTGCATTTAGGACAAGCAAAATCCATTGTTTTTTTCCTTTTAATCCAAGATTTGTGTTCGGCACAACTTCATCGAAGGTGCAGTTAGCCACAACGTTTTTGGTGAGTCAAGTGCGAGGCGTAAGTGAGCGAGCGAAATGAAGCCGTAGTTACCTGCGCCGATTTGAGCGAGCCGAGCGACAACGATGCAATTGGCGGTTTATTGGATGAACATCGCATCCTCAAAGCTGAT
>CAYWPS010000020.1:6448-29083 GCA_964460165.1 uncultured Ruminococcus sp.
GAACGAGATGAAGCCGTAGTTACCTACGGCGATTCGAGTGAGTCGCCCGACAACGATGCAATTGGCGGTTTATTGGATGAACATCGCATCCTCAAAGCTGATGCTATATAAGACGAGATATGCTGGTTAGGAGAAAATTCGCAAGACAAGGCGTAAGGGCGCGAACGAGATGAAGCCGTAGTTACCTACGGCGATTCGAGTGAGTCGCCCGACAACGCAGTATTGCGGATTTTATACAATCAGCATCGCATCGCCGAAGGAGAAAAAGCGATACCTATCCCTTACCGCTTCCTCGTAAGCGTTCATAACGAATTCCTTGCCCGCGAGGGCGGAAACAAGCATTATCAGGGTGCTTTCGGGGAGATGGAAGTTGGTGATAAGGGCGTCGACCGCCTTGAACTTGTAGCCGGGATATATGAATATCGAGGTCTCTCCGTCTATGGCGTGAACCTTGCCGTCGGGAGTGCTCACACTCTCCAAAACTCGACACGAGGTAGTGCCTACGGCTATGATCCTGCCGCCTCTTGCGCGGCGCTCGTTTATCTCTCTTGCGACCTCGTCGGTGATGTGGAAATACTCACCGTGCATAAGGTGCTCCTCGATCTTGTCAACCTTAACGGGTCGGAACGTACCGAGACCTACGTGCAGAGTGACCTCGCCGTAGCCAACGCCCTTTGCGCGTATGCGCTCAAGTAGCTCGTCCGTAAAATGAAGCCCCGCAGTGGGAGCAGCGGCAGAGCCCTCCTCCTTAGCATAGACGGTCTGATAATCGTTCTTGTTCTCAAGCTTCTTGGTAATATAAGGCGGAAGCGGCATATTACCTATCGCATCGAGCACCTCATATACGGTCTTGTATTTTTCGGTGTCGTAATCGAACCTTACCACACGGTTGCCGCCGTCCACAACATCGGTCACGGTAGCCTTCAGAATACCGCCGAAGTCGAAGGAAGCGCCGATCTTTGCTCTCTTACCGGGACGAACCAGCGTCTCCCACTCTCCGCTGTCAAGCATACGAAGGAGAAGAAGCTCCATCGACGCGCCCGTTTTTTCGGTAGTGCCGAGAAGCCTTGCGGGAATTACCTTCGAGGAATTTACAACGAGCATATCCTCGGGATCGAGATAGTCAACAACGTCGCGGAAGATCTTATGCTCTACGGAGTTCTTATCTCTATCGAGCACCATCATGCGACACATATCTCTTTCTGCCGTGGGAAACTGCGCTATAAGCTCCTCTGGCAGATCGTAGTAAAAATCGTGGGTCGTAAGGGCGGTCTGTACCCTTTCGTTTATAATAGTTTCCTTAAGCTTTTCCATTAGTCCTCACATATCAAAAAACGCACCGCGCACATAAACTGTAAGTGCACGTACATCTCCATTTTAGACTATTATATATCATATTTTAAAGATTTGCAAGTGCATGCGCGCAAATTTTAGGAGGCTATATGAAAAAAACTGAGATTTTCCGCGGAGTCGGAACCGCCCTGATCACTCCGTTCAAGGATGGTAAAATAGATTACTCAACGCTCGAGGAGCTGATAGAGAGGCAGATAGAGGCAGGGGTGGATGCGCTGGTAATAGGCGGAACCACCGCCGAGGCGGCAACCTTGTCGGACGAAGAAAGATACGAGCTGTTCAGAAGGTCAAAAGACGCTGCGAATGGCAGATGCAAGCTGATCTTCGGGACGGGAACGAATGACACGCGGGTAGCTGTAAGCCACACGGAGTACGCCTCTCACCTCGGATGCGACGGCGTTCTCGTTGTGACTCCATATTACAACAGAGGCACGGCAGAGGGAGTAATACGCCACTACGAAGCAATAGCCGCGGCGAGCGGAGTACCGATGCTTCTCTACAACGTGCCGTCAAGAACGGGAGTAAATCTCTCGCTTGATTCACTCGAAAGGCTCGCAGAGAACGAGAGGATAGTAGGAATCAAGGAGGCATCCGACTCGCTCGACAGACTGGTCGGCATATCAAGGATACGGGAGCTCTCTCTTTATTCCGGCAACGACTCACAGATATACCCCGTATTATCCCTCGGAGGCCTCGGTGTAATATCTGTAATTTCCAATCTATACCCTGCGGAAACAATAGATATTTGTAAACAATACTTCGCAAATAATAGGGATCAAAGCCTAAAAATACAACAAGAGCTATTACCGATAATATCCTCGTTATTCCTCGAGACCAATCCAGCGCCCATAAAATACGCCATGGCAAAGAAGGGGCTGTGTCAACCGGATATGCGACTGCCAATGTGGCTGCCTACCAAAGCGACAAGGGATAAGATAAATGCGGCGATGGAAGAATACGAGCGGTTAACGCGGTAAAAAACAAAAGCGCTTAGAACGGCAAACGCACATCCTAAGCGCTTTTGTTATAAGTGATCAGATAAGCTTTATTACGTTCGAATCGATGATCTCGACGTACATATCCGAGTCGAGTCTGTGAAGGATGGTCTGGAAGAACTGTGTCACGGGGTGCTCGGTGAAAAAGTGTCCCGCCTCAATAAGATTGATGCCCATATCGCCCGCCTCAGCCATCACGTTATAGCCTATCCTGCCCGAAACGAAGGTATCCGCCCCAGCCTTAAGAGCGGCTGAAACGTAGGACTTGCCGTCGCCGCCGACAACCGCAACCTTCTGCACCGGAATAAGCGCGTCGGAGACCTTAACGCCATCGCAATCAAGAAGCCCCTTGAGAAGATAGGAGAAGTCCTCCATATTGAGCTCCTCCTTAAGCGTGCCTATCCTGCCAAGGTCGCCCTCGCCGAAGGGTACGGCGTCTTTAATGCCGAGTATGTCGGCGAGCGTGTCGTTTACTCCCCCCTCGACCTTATCTGCCCTGGTGTGGAAGGACATAACGGATATATCATTCTTTATCAGCTTTATGACCTTTCTCGCCACGTGCGAGTCCTCTGTCACTGAAGCCAGCGGTCTGAATATAAGGGGATGGTGTGAAACAATAAGATCTATATCGTGCGATATCGCGTAGTCTACGATATCCTCGGTAACGTCGAGGGTTATCAGCGCGCGCTTCACCTCTCTCTGATAGTCGGACGAGCACATGAGGCCGTCGTTGTCCCACGCCTCGCTTAGATCCTCGGGGATACGCTCGCAGAGCTTCTCGTAAAGTGTCTTGACCGTCATAATTTTTCCTCTCTTATACTTGATATTCTATCTTCTATAAACCGAAGCGACCTCTCGTCATCGGCAGTGTCGAGCCCGCCCTTGATCTTACCCGAGATAGCCTTGATAACAGCCTTTCTTTTGCCGTCCAAATATCCCAGATACTCGACACGGTCCTCGGTATGCGGTAGATCGGGTCCAAGCTCCTCCTCATCGGCGGAAAGCTCACGCGGAGATGCCGCGTACTCTGCTGCCATAGTTACGTAATACTTGCCGGAGTCGAAGGAAAAGCGTTCTCCGAGCACGGAAAAGCCCGCCTTGGCGAGATAGCTCCTGAGGTGCTCCTGCTTGGTCATAGGCTGAAGGATGAGCCGCACTCCTACGTCTTTCAGATGCGGCGCATCGTCTATTATCCTTGATATGAGCTCGCCCCCCATGCCGCATATCGCGTAATCGGTGATCCCCTTGTCCGCGAGGGCTGACGCGCCGTCGGCAAGAATAAACTCGCATCTGTCCGACAGTCCCTCCGCCTCGGCGTTGCGCTCGGCAGACGAAAGCGGTCCTCTGTTCACGTCTGAAAGATACGCTCTCTGTATCCTGCCCGTCCTTAAAAGGAAAATGGGCAGGTAGCCGTGGTCTGTGCCAATATCGGCAAAGACGGCCCCCGCCCTTACGAAGTCGGCGCAAGACAAGAGTCGTTTGTCAAGCGTACCGCTTATCATTTCTTAGACTCAAAATACTCGTTAAGAGCCTTTACAAGCGCGTCGCAATCCATACCGTGAGCTACGCAAGCGTCAGCGATAGACTCGCTTCTCGCATGGGGACATCCGGTGCAGAACATACCGTTCATATGGAATATCTTAGCCGCATTTGCATCAAAATCAATAACAGTGCCGATGATGGTATCTTTGGTTACAAGCATTAATTTTTACCTCGCGTTTATTTATAGTGAGATTAGTATATCATAAAGCTGTCAAAAAATCAACACATATTTTTGACTTTTCTCTTTACATTTTTAGAAATTTATGTTATCATATCGTAGATAAATGCTAAAATGAGAAATATGCGCTATTTTGGGGACGACGGATCCGGCAAGACCGAAAGAGTCCCAAAGGCTTATCCGGAAAGGAGCAAATTATGATAGTTGCGCTTGAAGAAGCAAAAAGAAGACTGACAGCCCTCGGGAGCGTGCTCTCCGAGCTCGGCAATCAGTTGAGAATAGACGAGGCGAAGGAAAAGGCACAGGAGCTCGAAAGAGAGACCATGGTGCAGGACTTCTGGAACGATGCGGAAAAATCGTCGAAAAAGCTCCGTGAGATAAAGCAGCTCAAGGACAAGGTAGAGAGCTACGAGGAGCTTGTCGCGAGGCTCGAGGACGCTACCGTGCTCTGCGAAATGGCTATTGAGGCAAACGACGAGGACTCGGCGGATGAGGTCGTTGCAGAAACCGACTTCATCGAGGCGGAGGCAGAGAGAAAGAGAATAGAGGTGCTCCTCTCGGGTCAGTACGACAAGAGCAACGCCATACTCTCCTTCCATCCCGGCGCGGGCGGAACCGAGGCTCAGGACTGGGCGTCGATGCTCTACAGAATGTACACCAGATGGGGTGAGAAGCACGGCTTCAACGTTAAGCTCATAGACTGGCTCGACGGCGACGAGGCCGGTCTCAAATCCGCGACGATCATGATCGAGGGCATTAACGCCTACGGCTATCTCAAGAGCGAGAACGGCGTACACAGACTCGTAAGAGTATCGCCCTTCGACGCATCGGGAAGAAGACACACATCCTTCGCATCCGTAGAGGTCATGCCCGAATTTGAGGACGACGCAGAGATCGTGCTCAAGGACGAGGACCTCGAGATCACCGCTCACCGTTCAAGCGGCGCGGGCGGTCAGCACATCAACAAGACCGACTCGGCTATACGTATAGTTCACAAGCCCACCGGCATCGTTGTCGGATGTCAGACCGAGAGAAGCCAGCTCCAAAACAAAGAGACGGCTCTTAAAATGCTTAAGGCGAAGCTTATGGAGATAAAGATCCGAGAGAAGCTTGACAGGATAGAGGACATCCAGGGCAACAAGGCAAACATTGAGTGGGGCAGCCAGATACGAAGCTACGTCTTTATGCCCTATACTCTCGCGAAGGATACGAGAACCGGCTTTGAGGACGGTAACATCGATTCAGTAATGGACGGTAACATCGACGGCTTCATCAACGCTTATCTAAAGCAGCTCTCCAAAGAAGATAAATAATCGGAGTTTTGCTAACTTAAATATACAAAAAGGTAACGCATGTTCTTTGTTAAGGATAGCATGCGTTACCGTTTTTTATTCAGTTGAGTCCTTCGATAAACGAAATCAGGTCGTCAAAATTGCCGTGCGGATGCTCCGAAAGGTCTACGCCCCGCGTGTTGATAAGGCACTCGGTGAGGATGAACACGGGAATACCGAGGGCAAGCGCCGAAAAGTCGTCGCGGGTGTCGTTGCCGATCATCACGCACTCGTCGAAGGATACGCCAAGCTTTGAAAGAAGCTCCGTGAAGTAAGAGGGATTAGGCTTGCAGTGACTGCTGTTTTCGTAGGCGGTGATATATTCAAAATCCTCCGGCAACATACCGCCGAGCCTTATGCGCCCATGGGTTGCAACCATCGGAAAGATCGGATTGGTCGCGAGGATCGGTCTTAAGCCCTTGCTCTTAACGAGGTCAAGCACCTCGCTCGCCCTCGGATACGGCTCGCAGCTCGCCTCAATGACCGAGAAGAACTCATCTGCGTAATATGAGTCGATCTCCGATCTTACAGAGCCGGCGAGCCCGCCCGAGAGGGCGTCAAAGGTCTGCCAAAAGCGTTCCTCGTTAGTCATATCGCCGTTATTTTTGACGGATGCGACGACAGCTCCCTCGAGCGCCGTCCTCATCAACGATTTATCATAGCCAAGGCGGCAAAGCTTATCCAGTATAGACGTAAAATAGAGTCTGATGAACTCGTCCTGATCCATCCTGATAAGCGTGCCGTCAAGGTCAAAAAGTACTGTCGTTATCCTTTTCATCTTATTCTGTCAATCCATAATTCACAAGGAGGTATCCCTCCTCAAAGCGTTCTAATACGTCGTGGCAATCCGCGCCTTTACCGGGAGCGTGCTCGAAAATGTTGGATTCCTTATAGAAGATCCCCGGGCTTACCCATCTATCCTCCTCGCGGACGATGTGATGAGGGCCCATCATATTTCTGAGGTTATTGACAACGGTGATGCGGAAGGTGTTTTTGCCGGGCGTTATATGATCCTTAAGCTCAACACGGTAGGGGGGATAAAGCTTTGTCGCTACATTATTGCCGTTGACCTCAAGCCTTATCGCGTTCACTCCTCTGCCCTTCAGCATAACGTGATAATCGTCGCCATCGAGAGTCATCTCACGGGAGAGTGTAAGCTCGCCGGCAAATTCCGCAAAGCCGGAATAATCAAGTCTTGATACATCGACCGTCCTCGGCGAAGCGGTGATCACAGGCTGCTTCTCCAAGCGGTAGGTCTTCTCGCACTCGTCCTTCGGCTCACCGTCAAAGCGAAGCCCGAAATCACCGACTATGTATATAGGCTCTATCTCCATATCGTAGGAAAGACAATTCTTCATGCTTTCAAACGTCCACGACCTTGAAATGTGCCCGTAGCAAGCGGGAGTCTGCTCGATCACGGACTCAAGCTCCAGTACGTTCTCTCCCACCCGCACGTAAGGCGCGATATCGATCTTTCTGAACGCATTGTCACGGAAGCATCCGCAGTCCGTCTTATCGACGCTCTTGCCGTTGAGGAAGATCGTAAAGATGTCGGGAGTTTCCGTTGCCAGGAATATTTCCGAAGGGACCGAATCAATAGCGAAGCGATAGGTCTGCGAAAGCCTTACAGGTCTTTCCAAAGCGTTTATTCTCGGCAGAATATTCAACACGTACCCGTCCTTCTCTACGAGCTCGCCGTCAAAACAGTAATCGCACCTATCGAGAGTCAGCGAGTTGTGGGTAAATCCGTCAACCTGCCACTCGCCGAGAAGATCAAGCTTTTTCGACTCCGGCCGCGCCGTAACGCTTTCGCGCTCTTTATGCGTATCTATTACAACTATCGACTCGTAGGGCGCAAAGTTGTGAGTGCCCGAGAACGGGACGAGGTCACCGGTCTCGATGACCATAAGCTTGTCACCGCGGGCGATCTTGGCGGTTATCTCCGAGTTATCGGTATTTACAATATAGTGCATATCGAAGCCATCGAAGCCGCGCGAGGTGTAGCCAAGGCGCGAGGGCTGCATAATATCGTTGGGTACGACGTCGTAAACGCCTATTATTCTGCCGCCCGCCGCCTTAAATTCGTCAAGAAGCCTCTTCGTGCTGTCAAAGAGTCTTGTATATTTAGTGGGAAGAACGACCGTCTTATATCTCATCCTGCCGATGACAAGCTCGTCGCCTTCAACTCTTGCGTGACGGCGCATCAAGGTCTCGTCACCGAGGTGGTACTCAACGTGCTTATCCTCTATTGAGCGCATATCGGCAAGGAAGGAATCGGTATAAGAGCGTATGAGATCTGACGACTCGGCGCCGAATTCAACGCCGTTATATATAGTCCAAGCGGTAGTCTGCGGGTGGATAAGAAGGGTGTCAACGTTCACTCTGCCCTCGGATATAAGCATACCCACTCTGGACATAGAGTCAAAAAATACCTTCATGTCAGCCCACCAAGGCTGCTGATAGTACATTGCCGGCGGATAGTCGCGCTTTCTGATGCCGCGTAGCGAATAGCCCTCAAGATGTGTGCAAAGAAGGTTTACACCGTGCACCATCTGCCATTCGAAGATGCGCTTAAGCTCGGCGTGCGAAACGTTATGTCCGGATGCCGCGTAGGTCTCGGAGAGTATCTGCTTTTTCCCCATCTGCGCCGCGGCAGACGAGAGCTGCATAGGCGTGAAGCAATCCGTAACCGGTCTTCCGAGCCAGTCCATTCCGGGAATATGGAAATATTCGTAATGAGGCATACAGACACCGTTGGATACCAGCTGTGACATCAGGTCCTCCTCGCACACGAGGTGACCGGTAAGCTTGTAGCCGTGATCGTCACACCAATCGTATATCTGCTTGAAGAATGCCTCGGAGAACAGATCGGTGACGAGCTGCCAATAATCGACCCTGATGTCCTCACATCCCTCTCGGTCAACGAACAGCGCGTCAAGGTTCTCAACAAGGCTGTATCCGTACCTATCCTTGAAGCGATCCTCGAGAATAAAGCTCCACGGGTAGCCGTTTCCGCGCAATATCTGGGGCTCGTCGGTGAAGAAGCCGTCGAAGGATGAGCCGAATCTGTCGTAATACTTCTGATAGACCTCCTCGATAAATTTCCTTATCACCTTGGAGTCGAGAGTATCGACGTAAAATTCATTTATAAGGTAGAAGTATCTCACGCCGTCCTTTATGAGCACGGTGTTTTCGGCATTTTTATTTTCCTCGGTCAAGGGCTCGCGGTGCAGGCTCTTTTGTCTGTATTCGTCACCGAGCCCGTTTACCTTACCTCCGCCGAATCCCGATGGCCATCCGTTCTCATCGTACGCCCAGGAGTGCATACCCCTCTTATCGCCCTCATCTATGGATGCCTTAACGTTCTCAAACCACTCCTCGCCCATATACTCGGTCATAAGACCGCCGCGCGCGTGCATGAAGTAACCGCCTATCCCCGCCTCATCCATAATACCTATCTGTCTTTTGGTTTCCTCAACGTCGAGCTTCTCGTTCCAAGACCAGAACGGTATCGGACGGTACTTTTTATCTACATTCCTAAAATCCATAGTTATTCTCCAAAAATTATTTTTTCAAGCTTTGCAACGTCTGTTTTCTTCTTATTTGCCTTGATCGCCACAGTCATATTTTCGGGACGGAAAACCTGTCTTGCCACCTCGCGCAGCCGCTGCGGAGTGATGCTTGCGTATGCCGCGCGTCTGTCCTCTATGCCGCGGTAGCCAAGCTCAAGCACGTGGTTATCGTACGCAAACGTAAAGGAGAGCTCACGCGGGTCATCCAGCAGCATATACGCGTTGTCAACATAGCCCGCCATCATACATCTGTCGGGGTCGATCAGCTTCTCGGTGTAATCCCGAAGCAACCGCGCGGTCATCTCTGCCGCCTCGTACAGCCTCGAGTGCTTCAGCTCGTAGGAGAAGGAAAACACACCGACATTACGGTATCTCTCCACCGCGCCTCCGAGGTCGTAAAAGAGTCCGCGCTTCTCGCTGAGCTCAATGAAGAAGTCCGAGCTGTAGCCGCCGAGGACCGCGTCGTAGAGCAAGTCAAGCTCGGCGCACGTAACGCGCGACATGTCCACGTCAAACGAGTATCTTATCTTGGTGAAATCAGCATTCCTCACCTTGATCTTTCGCGGGCGGTCACAGAAGGATACGGGCACGGGAGCTATGTTATTATGACTCTCAGCTCCCTGCACTTCATAGACGCCAATAAGCTCCGTAAGATAACTTAAGTTGTCATCATCGACGTTTCCGGTGACGTAGAAGAATATATTATCCTTGTTATAAACCCTTTTTCTGTACGCCTCAAGCTTGGCAAGAGATATGTTGGAAACAGAGCCCAAGCTGCCGGTTATAGACCGCGCGAGCGGCGTGCCGGACCAGACCTCCTCGCCGGCGATAAAAGCAAGCGTGCTCTTGTCACCGACCTCACGTATCTCAGCCTTTATTCTATCACGCTCGGCATTCAGCTCCGCGCGGTCAAGGACTATGGGGCACAAAAGCTTAGCGATGATCTCGGCGGCGCCCCTGAAATGACTCTTGCTGCCTGAAATATAAAACTGTACCATCTCGCTGTACGTCGAGGCGTTGAACTCCATACCGCAACGGTCAAGCTCACGGTAAAGCCCGCCGCCCATCAGCTTATTCACATTTCTTATAGCGGCGTGCTCAAGAAAGTGGGTGATTCCGTTTTCCCTCTCACCTTCATACATACATCCCGCCTTCAGAAACATTGATATAAAGAAGCCGTGGTTATTTTTATTTGTCAGGCTGTAAACGGGTATCCCGTTTTTTGCTATTCTTTTTTGCTCCATAGGATACCTCCTTTACTTTCATTAATGCCATTTTATCATATATTTATAAATATTTCAATAGGTCGGACGTAAAAACAGGACGGAGATCCGTGAAGACCGTCCGCCCTATTCCGATTATAAGAAATCAGTCAATCGACTTATCTATTTTAAACCTTGTGATCTTTCTTGAAGTGTTTTTCGGGAACTCCTCGCCTCTGATCTTAACCTTACCAACCTTCTTGTAGGAAACGTTCTTCTCGTTTATCTTTATGATAGCATCGTCAAAGTACTTCTGCACGTCGGTGATATTATGCATCGCAAGCGCCTCGAGGTCAGGATATATCTCGGCAACGATGACCTCCTTTTTCGGATCGGACTTGCTCTCGCCTGCGTAGACGACAACCTCATTTACGCCGTAGACGCCCTGAATATCGGTTTCTATTTCCTCGGGGTAAACGTTCTTGCCGTTGGAGAAGATGATGAGGTTCTTGAGTCTGCCCGTGATGTAGATCCACTGGTCGTCACCCTCCATCACTACCTTGCCGTAGTCTCCCGTCTTGAAATATCCGTCCTCCGTGAACGCCAGACGGGTAGCCTCATCGTCGTTGTAATAGCCTATCATAACGTTGGGACCCTTGTAGCATATCTCGCCCTCTCCGTTCTCGTCGGGGTTAAGTATCTTAACGTGACCGCCGATAATAGGAAGACCGACCGAGCCCGTCTTTCTGTACTCGTTTCTGTTGCAGGAAATAAGGGGAGCGCACTCGGTGATGCCGTATCCGTTAAGGATGGTCACGCCTATTGCCTCAAAGAAATCGATTATGTCCTGATTGAGAGCCGCGCCGCCGCAGATGATCATCTCAAGCTCGCCGCCGAAGTTGGAGAGAACGCTCTCGCCAAAGAGCTTCTTCCTGATGTCAATACCGAATTTACGAAGGAAATTAGATATTTTTATACCCTTCTTGAGCGTATCGAGCTTACCGGACTTTTCCGCCGCGGACATGATCCTCTTGTAAAACGTCTCAACGAACAGAGGAACGAGGACCAGATGCGTCGGCTTAAAGGTCTTGAGCTCGTTCATAATATACTTAAGACCCGAGGAAATGTATATCTCACATCCCTGCGCGTAGTGACCGACGAAGTTGACGGTAGAGCCAAAGGTATGGTGGGGAGGAAGCACGCACATCGTGCGCTCGGTTATATTGAAGTTATACATGCCCTGCTGCATATCCATACAGATATTCTCGGTGGTAAGCATAACTCCCTTGCCCTTACCGGTCGTGCCCGAGGTAAACACTATCGACGCAAGCCTCTTGGGATCGATCTCGTAGTCATAGTATGAGTTGTCTCCGTCAGCGTACTTTTTCGCTCCTGCCTCACGTACCGTGTTAAGATTCAGCGCAAATTCCTCGCAGCCGTCACCCATCTCTACGAAGCCGCGAAGGCTGGGGACGAGCTCCTTAAGAGCCTTCATCTTCTCGGAGATAGCCGAGGAATAAACGACGAAAGGACAAGCCGCGGTATTGAGTATGGATGCCATATCGTCCACGGGAAGATCCTTATCGATCGGAACCGTGACTGCGCCTATCGACATAAGCGCGAAGTAGCTGAACACCCACTCGGGCGACGCCTCGCCGATGATAGCGACGTTGGTATCGCGCATACCCATAGAGATAAACTCAGTGGCAACGGAGCGGATGAACGCTCTGCCCTCCTCGTAGGTGTAATGAAGCACCTCCTTGGACGTGGGCTTTTTCTTATAAGTGATCGCGTTCTTGTTCGGGAATCTGTCCGCGACGTTCTCGGTCATAACGCGAAGATCCTCAAACATCGTAGTCTCGTAAAGGGGATAGTTTTTCTTTCTGTTTTTGAATGCCATAGAGCAGGGCTCCTTTCATATCTGCATTTTTACAGTTAAATTTTATCACCTTATTCCTTCAATGTCAATAAAACAATAATCAGAATTTATGCAAAAAAGTTATCAAACTGTAAAATTTACGAGTGAAAACATCTTCAAAAATCTACATAAATTAATAAAATGATTGACTTTGCTCCGCAAATGCGATATACTTTATGTGGAAATTTTAAAGGGGGTAAGGTTATGATTCCCGAAGGCTTCAAGAAAAAAATGAAGAATATTCTCGGGGAGGAATACCCCGCCTTTATCAACGCGCTCGAGAACCGAGAGGCTGTGAGGGGTATGCGCGTAAATCTTCTCAAAGCCACGCCCGAGAAGCTGATCGGAGACGGAGAGTTCGAGCTTGAGCCGATAGACTACGCAGACAACGGCTTCATTCTCCGCGAGGAAAGAGCCATGGGCGCATCGCCCTATCATCACGCGGGCATGGTATATATGCAAGACCCCGGAGCTATGGCAAGCGCTGCGGCGCTTGACATTCAACCCGACTGGTGGGTAGCAGATCTGTGCGCCGCTCCGGGAGGTAAGTCCTCTCAGGCAGCCGAGAGGCTGGGCAGCGAAGGCTTCCTGCTATCGAATGAATACGTGCCGAAAAGAGCGAAGATAATAGTCGGCAACCTAGAAAGACTTGGCGTAAGAAACGCAATGATCACCTCACTTGATACGGCAAGGCTCGCCGAGATGTACGAGGGTGTGTTCGACCTCGTTATCGTGGACGCCCCCTGCTCGGGCGAAGGAATGTTCCGCAAGAGCGAGGAGGCAGTCAACGACTGGAGCGATGAGAACGTCGCTCTGTGTGCAAAACGTCAGGAGCAGATACTTGAGAACGCAAAGGGGCTCGTTAAGCCCGGCGGATATCTTCTCTACTCCACCTGCACCTACTCGCCTGAGGAGAACGAGGAAAACGTGGGCAGGTTTTTAACTCAAAACGGTGACTTCCGCCTTGTAAGAGTCAGAGAAAGCCTCGAGAAAAAAACTCTGCCCGCGCTCAGCGAATACGGCATGGGCGCCGAGAATATAGAATACGCACGGCGTTTCTACCCACACGTGAGTGAAGGAGAGGGGCAGTTCCTTGCTTTGATGAAAAGAGACGATAATAGCCAAATTAAGCAAAGAATACTTTACAAAGACGAGGTAAAACAGCTCTCTAAACAGGAAAATACGTTGATAAATACTTTCTTCAAAGAGACTCTGACGGATATTCCGCGCGGCAGAGTCGGCAAGGTAGGCGAGAATATCGTCCTTATAGGTCACGACTGTCCGATACCCCGCGGCTCCGTGTTCATGTCAGGGGTCCTGATCGGTGAAATAAAGGGCTCTACCTTCTTCCCGCATCATCAGTTCTTCTCGGCTTACGCTCAGTTTTTCAAGAATAAGGAAAACCTGACGCGAGGCGACGAAAGAATAGATCGCTACCTCGCGGGCGAGGAGATTTCGGCAAGCTCTAATATGAAAGGCTGGTGCGCCGTGCTATTTGAGGGAGCGGCTCTCGGCGGCGGCAAGGCATCGTCCGGCAAGATAAAAAACCACTACCCAAAGGGTTTAAGAACCAGATAAAATTTAAAGGAGAGACAAAAATGGACAAGATTTTAGCAAAGGTGGGCGCGCTCACCGTTACGGAAAAAGAGGTTGACGAATTTCTCGCTGAGCTTGGCGCTCGCGGTCAGAGCTACAACACTCCCGATGGCAGAAAGGCAATACTCGAGCAGATAATCAGCTCAAAGCTTCTTCTCCTTGATGCAAGACACAATCTTTTCGAGACCGAGCCCGAGTTCAAGGCTGAGCTCGCAAAGCTCCGCGAAAACCTGCTCATCAACTACGCAGGCAACAAGGTGCTCTCAGCTGTGAAGGTTAACGACGAGGACATAAAAAAATACTACGAGGACAACCTCGACAATTTCAAGCAGGGCGAGACCGTCAATGCTGACCACATCCTCGTCGAAAGCGAGGAAAAGGCACTCGAGATACTTGCGAGGATCGAGGGCGGAGAGATCAGCTTCGCAGATGCGGCTAAGGAATATTCTACCTGCCCCTCAGGACAGCGAGGCGGAAATCTCGGCGACTTCGGCAGAGGTCAGATGGTGCCCGAATTTGACACAGCTGTATTTGAGCTTGAGGTTGGCGAGGTAACAAAGACCCCTGTAAAGACTCAGTTCGGCTATCACCTCATCAAGCTCAATTCGAAGTCCGACGCGAGCGTTATGCCCTACGAGCAGATCGCGCCCCAGCTCTCAGAAATGGTGCTGAACGAAAAGAGACGCGAGGCATACGAAAGAAAGATCAACCAACTCAAGATACTCTACCCCGTCGAGCTTATCTGATGAGCGAGGATATCGAGCTTTTAAAGAAGCGCTTTGCCGAGCTCTGTAACAAAGCCGACCGTGGCGGATACTTCACCTTCACCGATTTTCTCGGTCTTGCCGAGCAATCCGCGCTGAGAGAAGCGCTGCCAAGGATGCGCGTAGGATGCCTCACTCTGTTCGGCGGCGCAGAGGGAGCGGAAAGAGTCATGGCTCGCTTTGGAAGCGAGGAGGAGATAGGCTACGTGACCCCTTTCCCTATTTCATGCGTAAAGGTCGAGCCGCTTTCCCAAAGGTTTGCCGACAGGCTGACCCACAGAGATTTTCTCGGCGCTCTGTTGAACCTTGGCATTGAGAGAAGCACGCTTGGCGACATAATCATCAGAGAGAACGTCGGATACGTTTTCGCCGAGGAAAAAATCGCAGAATTTATCACGGGTGAGCTCATAAAAGTAAAAAGAACGGACGTTAAGGCATCCGTCACCAACGATATCCCCGCGGGCGAGCTCTACAAAACCGAGACTAAGCGCATACAGATACAAAGCGAGAGGATAGACGCGGTCATAGCAAAGACCTACTCGCTCTCGCGCGACGACGCTCAAGCTCTTATCAAAAGAAGCCTGGTATTTGTAAACGGGCGTGAGATCAACAGCGCGTCATACACGCCGAAGCCGCAAGACAAGATCAGCGTCAGAGGTCACGGCAGACTAATTTACCTTGGCTTTGACTCCACTAGCCGAAAGGGTAAGCTCAACGCTGTGGTTGAGGTATATGTGTAAAACACAAGAATAGAAAAGAGTGAATAGGCGGCATACCGTGTCGCTTTATTCACTCTTTTGCTTTAAATAAGTATATATTTAAGGGGTATGTATTCGCACCGTGCCGCGAATATTACCAGTACAGATCCCAATCGGGATCGAGCATTCTGTGCAGCGCCTCCATATAGAAGTAGTCGCCCCAGATGTTCATCTCATCAACGCCGCTGTTGCCGGGCTTGCTGTAAGTCGCATGAAGCAGAAGACCGTTAGCCTCGGGAACATCCTTGGTGGTGTAGTGGTCGATCAGCGAGTTCATAATCCTGTTGCACGCCTTGACGTACGTCTCGCGGCGGGGATCGTTCTCGTCCATATACTTGATACCCTCAAGCATAGCGCAAAGAGCGATCGCCGCGCTGGATGAGTCCTTGGGCTCGTATGCGCCGTCGGTGAAGGAAAGATCCCAATAAGCGACGCAGTCGGCGGGAAGGTGCTCGAGATAATAATCGGCAGCGGCGGTAAACGCCTCCATAGCCGTCTCATCCTTCTCATATACGTAGGTAAGCAAAGGGCCGTACATTCCCCACGCCTGTCCGCGCGACCAAGTGGAGTCGTCACTTGCTCCCTGCGCGGTAACGCCCTTCAAGGGCAGACCCGTGTTTTTATCAAAATAATACGTGTGATAAGTGCTTCCGTCCTCACGGTAGCATACGCTCAGCGTGGTCTTGAAGTGCTCGTAAGCGATATTGCGGTAATTCTCATCACCGGTAACCTCCGTAGCCCAGTAAAGAAGCGGTATATTAAGCAAGCAATCGACGATAAGGCGATAGTTATCATCCGCGCCTACCGAGCCCCACGCCTGAATAAACCTTCCGGTCTCGTGATATCTTGAGATAAGGTGGTCAGCCGCGAGAATAGCAGCTTCCTTCGCCTGAGTATCGCCCGTAAGCTTGTACGCCGCAACACACGAGGGTGTGTAAAGAAAGCCCATATCGTGATGATCGACGCCGATCTTATTCTCTATTCTGTAATAGAAGGAATCTATCTGTGAGGATGCCACCTGTCTGTATTTTGAATCTCCGGTCAGCTCGTACGCATGCCAGAGTATACCCGTCCAGAAGCCCGTATTCCATCCGCTGTCATTTTCCACCGCGCTGTAAACGTTATTGGTGCTGTTGTGCGAGGGGAACTTGTCCGTAAAGGTCGGAAGCGCGTAGTCTATCTTCGCCAGAGCATCGGCAAGAGCGCCCTCAAGCTTTTCTCTGGAAATCTCCGAGCTCGGCTCGCAATCGCAGTAGAAATACTCATTCTGTACGTCTCCATCATCCTCGTCTTCTTCGTCGCGTGCGCTATTAAAAACAACGTCGCACCCCGAAAAAACAAAAGTGTTAAAAACAATGATAAGAGTAAGTAAAAAAGACGTAAGCTTATTTTTCATCCTTTACCATTCCTTTCTCATTTGCGTTTTTGCAAACTATACTTAACATATCCGTAACCATAGGGTAATCGCGCCAAGGCGTGTCCTTATAAGTAAAATTTCAACACAGCGAAACGCGCGTCGGAGCAGACGGGTAATACGAAGGATCAGCCCGCTCCGTATCCGTCGACAACGAGCAATATTTCGCGAGGGTCGCTCACTATAGCATCCGCGCCCGCTCTCTCAAGATCCTCAAACGTGCGGAAGCCCCAGAGAACTCCGATTGATATCGCGGCGCCCATATTCTTACCCGTCTTTATATCGACCGGGGTATCACCAATGAACGCACACTCGGCAGGCGAGCCGCCAAGAGTTGAAAGAGCATCCGTCGAATCGGCGGGATCGGGCTTCAGTACCGCGCCCGCTCTGCCCCCTCTGACGAAGGCGAACTTGCCGGGGAAGAAATACTCAACGAGCTGCTTCGCCGTAGGCTCCGGCTTGTTCGTTACCACACCGAGAAATACGCCCCGGGCGCAGAGTCCGTCAACAAGCTCACATATGCCGTCATAGGGATAGGTGTAAGGCAGGGGATCGGTGTTGTACGCCTCGTTGTACTCGGAAAGCACGCGCTGTATTATTCCCTCATCGCATACGCCGCCCGCTCCTGCCGCTCTTTCGACAAGCTTTCTCGCTCCGTTTCCTATAAACTCTCCGCACTGAGTGAGTGTTATCTCTGAAATTCCGTTTGCGCCAAGAGCCCGGTTCAGATGATGCAGTATACTGTCAAGCGTCGAAAGGAGAGTTCCGTCAAGATCAAAGATCGCGTATTTTATCATTTTCTCCTCTCTCCGTTTTTAGATCATATTTTCTTAAGCTTGGCAAAGGTTGCCATCAGCTTCTTGGTCTGTCCGCTGTCAAAGCGCACCTCGTAAAGCACATCACCGCCCATATCGCGTGAGGAAACGATGCTGCCCTCTCCGAACATCGCGTGAGCGACTCTGTCACCTGCGGTAAGCCTTTCGACGCCGAACTTCTCCGCCCCGCGCCTTGTATCCGTCCTGTTGCCTATATCGGGTCGGCGGGAAAGCTCGCCCGCGGTTTTGGGCGAAGGAGTGAAGGCGGCATCTCGGTACGGAGTATAGTAGGCGGTTTGCCTCGGCGGCTCGCGTCTCGGGACATCGCGCGCGGTAAGCTCGACGGGGAGCTCCTCCCTGATGAAGCAGGAAAGCCTGCCGTACAGCGTCCTTCCGTACATCATTCGCTCCTTGGCGTAGCTGATATACAGCCTTTCCTTTGCTCTGGTTATCGCAACATATGCAAGCCTGCGCTCCTCGCTCATCTCGGAATCACTCTCTCTGTCCTGCTCGGAGGGGAATATTCCGTCCTCCATTCCCGCGAGAAATACCACGGGAAACTCAAGCCCCTTAGCCGCGTGAACCGTCATAAGAACCACGGCGTCCGCGTTCTCATCGTATTTATCCACGTCGCTGATGAGGAATACCTCCTCGAGAAATCCGGTAAGCGTCGGCTCCTCACCGCTTTCGGTAACTCGCTTCTCATATTCAAGAGCGGCGGTAATAAGCTCGTTTACGTTCTCGATCTTACCCTCGCCCTCAAAGCCCTCCGCCTTCAGCATACCGTGATATCCGGACCTGTCGAACAAAGCTGTGAGCATCTCGGACGGCAGAGCGCAGCTTGCCTTCACGTCCTCGATCAGCGAGACGAATGAGGTAAGCTTTTCCCGGCTCTTTGCGAGCACCGGGTAGTCGTCGATCCTTTCAATTATATTATACATAGAGAGCCCGTTCGAGCTCGCAAGCGATTCTATCGCCTCAACCGTCGCCGCGCCGATCTTGCGCTTAGGCTCGTTTATTATCCTCTTCAGGCGGAGATTGTCGCCGGAATAGGAAACGACGGACAGATAGGCTATCATATCCTTCACTTCCTTGCGGTCGTAGAAGCCCATATCTCCGATCACCCTGAAGGGTACGCCGCTCTTGGTGAACGCGGTCTGCAGCGCTCTGCCCAGAGCGTTCACACGGTAAAGCACGGCAAAGTCAGAATATTTGAGCCCCTCGGTCCTGACGCCTCTGATGACCTTGTCGACGATAAATCTGCCCTCGTCGTTCTGGTCGTACGCCTCCTTGACCGTTATCTTATCCCCATCCCCTTTTGCGCACCAAAGCTTCTTTGCGTGTCTGTCGCGGTTATTGGCGATTATAGCGTTAGCCGCGGCGAGAATATTCGCGGTCGAGCGATAGTTCTGCTCGAGCTTTATAACCGCGGCATCGGGGTAGGTGGTATCGAAATTCAGTATGTTTTCGATCGTGGCGCCGCGGAAGCGGTATATGCTCTGATCATCGTCACCGACGACCATTATATTACGTCTTCCGTCCGCCAGCAGTTTTGTGAGCACGAACTGCGCGTAGTTGGTATCCTGATACTCGTCCACGAGCACGTATCTGAACTTGTTTTGATAATACTCAAGGATATCCGCATTATTCTGCAGCAGCTCAACGCACAGCATAATGATATCGTCAAAGTCAACGGCGTTGTTTGCCATCATTTTCTTCTGATATAGCTCATACACCGCTCTTATATCCCTTGAGCGAGGGTCCCTCGTCACCTCCATGTCGTCGGGGCGATCGAGCTTATCCTTGGCAATGCTTATAGCAGAGGCGACCGCCTTGGCGGCAAGTCTCTTTTCGTCTATCTCAAGCTCCTTCATGCAAAGAGCTATCATTCTTTTCTTATCGTCGGTATCGTAAATCGAGAAGCCATCCCTGAGACCTACTCTGTCGCCGTATTTACGCAATATGCGAAGACAAACGGAGTGGAAGGTGCCCGCCCATACGCTCTTGGCGATCTCCTCGTCGCCGAATACGTCAAGCAGCCTCGACTTTATCTCCCCCGCCGCCTTGTTTGTGAAGGTTATGGCAAGGACAGACCACGGAGGACACGGCGCCGTTATAAACTGCGGCAATATCTCGGATATATCCTCGGCAGACATATTGACAGCACACTTGAGCGCTTCCACCGTATCCTCATCAACGTCGTCGGGAAGATGATCCGAGAAGTAAGCATTTCCGTATTTAATTATGTATGCGACTCTGTTGACGAGAACCGTCGTCTTGCCCGAGCCCGCGCCCGCAAGCACGAGAACGGGACCGTTAACGGTAAAGACCGCGCGGCGCTGCTCGGGGTTGAGGAGCTCCGAGTAGACCTTATCAAAGAGCGCTCTTTTCGCTTTGATAAATTCTTCCTTAATTATACTTCTATCCATTACTTTCCTCGACGTTTTTTAAACTTTATCAAGCGCGTATTAACCGATTTCGTAAAAAATGCGTAATTAAAATCGCGAAAAGTCTTGAAAAACTCGTTTTTATTTTTTGCCAAATTGCTGTTTTTGTCGGGTCAAACTTCCAAATTCCCCAATTTTTAATATGAGGATCCGATCTGCCAAAAAAGTTTTCAACATTTCAAGGTGTTGAAAATGTGGAAAACTCTCTGTCGAAAAAGCAGGATTTTTCAAGGTTCGGAGGTTTTCAAACAGCGAAGTCAACACGTTATCAACATTTGCTCTGTTGAATATGTTAAAAACCGCAGCTTTTATCAAAAACTCCACTTTTCCGTTTTTCGTTACCTTTGTTCAATATATGCGTCTTTCAGCCGCTTTTTTGAAAAGTTACATCTCTGCTCGATTTTTTCGCTTTCAGCCGTTCGTGTTTTTTACGAAAGACTTGCAAAACCAACAATAACGATACTCAAAAATCAGCCGTTCAGGCGCCGGCGTCTTATATTACGCGAGCCATCAGTGTTTTTTAGTCTTTGCGCCCTGTTTTGTAGTCCTTTTGGTTACATTTGCCCCTTTTTGTGATGGCGGCGTCTGTCCCCGAGTCCTTGAAGCCGATCCGTTCTTGCTCGAGTTGTCCGAAATACGCGCGCTCTCTATACGGATCCTGGATGCTTCGTCACCGAAAACACGCTCAAGCTTGCTCTTTTTGGGCTTTTTGGCATCAAGAATCGGCTGATAATACTTGTCACGCGTATTAGACGTATTCTTACCCTTTGTCTGTCCCCGAGATCGAGAAGATGGATTTTTACTTACAGAATGACCACTTTTATTTCCTTTTTTAGACGGAATATATCTCGTGTGTCCGTCCTGACCGAACGCTTGTCTGACAAGGCACTCCGGACTGCTGCCGATTAGATCCTCGCGCCCCGCGATCCTGAGCGCCTCTCTGACGAGATTGGCGTTCTCCGGACGGGAATACTGAAGAAGAGCCCTTTGCAGCTGCTTCTCGTGATAATCCGTAGTGACATACACCGGTTTACCCGTCATTGGGTGTATACCCGTATAGTACATGACCGTGGAGATCGTACCGGGCGTGGGATAAAAATCCTGCACCTGCTCGGGAGAATATCCCCACTGCTTAAGCCACACAGCCATATCAACGGCATCCTTCATAGTGGAGCCGGGGTGACTGGACATCAGATACGGCACGAGGTACTGCTCAAGCCCTGCCTCATCGCTGAGCTTAAAGAACTTTCTCTTGAAGCGCTCGAAGACCTCTACGGGCGGCTTGCCCATCATAGTCAGAGCGTTAAGAGCGCAGTGCTCGGGCGCAACCTTGAGCTGACCCGAGGTATGATGAGTGACGAGCTGACGGAAGAAGGTGTCGTCCTCGTCAAGTATGAGGTAATCAAATCTGATACCCGAGCGCACAAAGACCTTCTTGACGCCCTTTACATTTTCTATCTCGCGCAGCATATGCGCGTACTCGGTATGGTCAACCTTCAGATTCTTACACGGTGTCGGCGCAAGGCATTTTTTACCGGGGCAAACACCGCACTTTTCCTGCTTGTCACATGAGGGGTAGCGGAAGTTGGCAGTAGGTCCGCCAACGTCGTTTATGTAGCCCTTGAAGTCGGGCATTGAGGCGATGATCTCCGCCTCTTTTATAACGCTCTGCTCGCTTCTTGAGCGCACGGCTCTGCCTTGATGGAAGGCGATGGCGCAGAAGTTGCACGCGCCAAAGCAGCCGCGGTTATGCGTGATGGAGAACTTGACCTCTGTTATCGCGGGCACTCCGCCCTCGGTTATGTAATCGGGGTGATAATCTCTCGCGTAAGGAAGCGAGTAGACTCTGTCAAGCTCCTCGCGCTCCAGCGGCGGCATGGGCGGATTCTGCACGAGCATCTTATCACCGTAATACTCTATTATCGCCTTGCCATGTACGGAATCCGTATTTTTATACTGTATGGCAAACGCCCTCGCATATGCCCTTTTATCCGTTTTCAGCTCATCGAAGTCGCCGACCTCTAGACTATCAAAGTGCACCGGCTCACCGCGCCTTGCAAGATACACCGTACCTCGTACGTCGCGTATTTTCTTCACGGGTACGCCCTTGTCCAGCAATTTAGCAAGTCTTATGAGAATATTCTCGCCCATACCGTAGGTAAGAATATCCGCCCTTGAGTCAACGAGGATGCTGCGCCTGACACGGTCATCCCAATAATCGTAATGGGCAAAGCGGCGAAGCGACGCCTCAAGACCGCCTATGATTATCGGCACGTCGCCGTACGCCTCTCTTATCCTGTTGCAATAAACTATGACGGCTCTGTCCGGTCTCTTTCCCATTTTGCCGCCCGCGGTGTAGTAGTCGTAGGAGCGGCGTTTCTTTGAAACCGTGTAATGCGCGACCATAGAGTCGATATTTCCGCTTGTAACAAGGAATCCGAGCCTCGGTCTGCCAAATCGTTTAAAATCCTCACAGGACTTGAAGTCGGGCTGAGAAAGAATGGCTATTCTGAACCCCTCCGCCTCGAGCACGCGTGATATAATGGACACGCCAAAGGACGGGTGATCGACGTAAGCGTCACCCGTTACATATACAAAATCGACCTCCGACCAGTTGCGCGCCTTGACATCATCGGCACTTATCGGAAGAAATGCGTTTCTGTCTGCCATTTTTTCACCTTTCGGGCTCAAACGAGCCTAACCGTTATTAAAAACCCGAGGCAAATCAGCCGTCAACGACCGAACCATGA